>JBDHBK010000134.1:0-6054 GCA_039592635.1 Gemmatimonadota bacterium | reverse complement strand
ATGCCACCCTCGAGCACCAGGTCGCCGATGTCCAGGCGATCCTGCAGGAAGGCCCCGATGCGCTTCGGGCTGCCGGTCTCGGGCAGCGGGATCCCCTCATACAGCGGGATGTTGTTGGCGAGCATGTCGATGTTGATGTACTCACCGCCGAGCTTCACCCGGTTGAACCGCCCGAGCTGCCAGTCGAGGGTAGCCCTGAGCTGCAGGCGATCCTCGTTCACCTTCTGCAGGCCGCCGTTCCCGAACCCGTTGATGTTGTAGCCCGTGCGCATCCCGTACGGGTTGGCGCGCAGGTTGTCGGCCAGGCCGGTCAGGGACTGCGAGACATCCAGGTCATTCCGCTGCGGGTAGGCGCGCATGCTGTCGTACGGCACGCCATTCGAGCGGTACGCGTTCAGGAACTCCTCATCGAAGTCGAACGCGTTGACGCCCACGACCTTGAAGTCATCGGGAAGCAGAAACTCGGGGTTCGAGAACGCGAACCCTAGGAACGGATCGCGGTTGTTCTGCCACCACTCGTTCGTCAGGGTGCCGTTGCTGAACCGGTCCGTCTGGTAGCTGGCCCTGAGGTCCAGGGCGATCTGCTGCTCGGCCGACTGGGTGATCGTCTGGAACCAGCCCAGCGTGAACACGTTACGCGTGTTCAGGTTGCCGTCGTAGTTGTCCAGGCGGAACAGGTTCGTGAACCCGCCGCGGCCGTATCCCTGATTCCGGTTGCGCGTGAACGCGAAGTTCACCCTCGAACCCCGCGGCAGCTGCCAGTTCAGGTTGACGGTCATCAGGTCGGACTGGCTCCAGTTGACCGGGTTCGTCCGACCGTTGTCCCACGGCACGTAGTTCAGCGCCGTGACGTCCACGAAGTCCGTGGCGCCGGCCGTGCTCGACGCCCGCTCCTGCGCGAAGATCGCCGCCTGGCCTGCCGTGCACAGGCTCGCGTATTGCGAGCCGCTCGGGCACGTGTCGATTCCATCGATTACGAAGCGCGTCGGCGCGTTCTCGGTGCGGAACGACTGCTGTCCCGACGCCGTGCCGGCGAAGAAGAACGTCACCGGGCCCGCGATGGGACCACCGAGCGTCAACTCCGCGCGGTTGAAGTTCGTGCGCCAGGAGCTCGGGGCCAGCTGGTCCGTGAACATCTCCAGCGAACCCGTGAACTGCGCGCCACCGGAGCGCGTCACGTAGGAGACGACACCCGACTGGGCTTCGCCGAACTCGGCCGCGAAGGCACCCACGTTCACGTCGACCTGCTCCAGCGCGTTCGTGGGCAGGTTGACGTTGTTCGCCTGCGCCTGTCCGAACGAGCGAATGAGCACGCCGTCGATGAACACGGCTTCCTCGTTGGCCCGACCACCCCGGATCGTCGTTCCCTGGTTGGTCTGGATCACGCCCGGCTGCAGCACGACGATGCTTGAGGCATTGTCCAGCGGAAGCTGATCAATGGTCTCACCCTGGACGATCGATTTGGTCGACGTCTGGTCTCGCGGAACCAACGGGTTCCGTTCACCTTCGACCGTGATCGCCTCGAGCTCGACCGCCGTCTGCTCCAGCTCGAAGTTCAATGTCGTTGTCTGACCGGCGAGGATTCGCTGGCCTTCAATCACGAACGGCCGGTAACCAATGAACTGAGCCCGCACGTTCTGCAGACCCGCCGGCACTTCGTTGATGAAGTAGAATCCCTGATCATTGGTCAGATTACCCAGCGTCGATCCGTCGACGAGGACCTGCGCTCCCGCGATAGGAGCTCCCGTCCCCGCGTCCGTCACTCGACCCTGGATCTTTCCAGTGCTCGCCTGACCGAACAGCGGGCTGATCGCAACAAGCGTCAGTCCTGCCGTCGCCAGACTCGCCCGAAAAGCCCCTCTCAACCAATCACGAATCATGGATCACCCTCCTCAGGGCATTAAGGAGATGAGTCGACCGCACCACGCGACCACGAGACGAAAGCCCCCTCGCGGCCCTTCGCGTCGTAGTAGCGTACGGGTCGACCAGTGAAGAGAGACAACTGTTTTGGAGAACCGCTGAGGCCTCCTGGGTACGAACGAAGGTGGAGCCGATAATTCCCTCCCCTTGCTGGGGGAATCGGATTGTCGGAAGGCCTCGTGCCGCCCGACCTCCTGTCGAGCCTCGTGACTGTTCGCCCTGCATGATTCGCCCCCTTCCTTCCGGGACGCTGAACAATCCGAGGGACAGCCTTATCCTGCCTTCTATGCTTCGTTCTATATGCAGCGCACCGCCCGTGCGCACATGCCTCAGCTGCACGACCCCCCTTGAGGGGCCATATCATCTCGAGAGTCCAGAGGTTGTGGCAGGCGGACTCTCGCTGTGTAGGGCCGGGAACCGCAGTCCAGTTCTCGACCCGGTGGAAAGCTTACGGACGCACCGAACACGTGTCAATAGCCGCAACCTCTCCGCAGCGCCCTGCGCGACGGCATCGCGAACCGTCGTAAGTAACGCTGCCTTAACTTGGTTGGAAAAGCTGAGGCCCTACGCTACCCGTGTCAACCTGAGCCGGTATCCCCGTCGGTTGTCGAGGGGCAATTGTCGGGTTCCCCGGCAGCATCCACGAGCAGTCGCAGGAACCTCCGCTTTCCTCTTTGCATAACGTACGACCCCTGCGAAACGTGACACTCCGGATCCTCGACCACCGCTCCGTCTATCCTCACACCCCGCTGTTTGAGAAGCCGCCGGGCCTCGGACGTGGACTGTGCAAGGCCGGAACGCGTCAGGGCGTGCCCTATCCACAGCGTGCCGTCGGCGTCGGCCTCCAGCACACACGTCTCGATTTCCTCGGGTACGGCTCGTTCGCGGTGTACGCGATCGAACGCCTCCCGGGCCCCGGCACCGGCTTCCGTGCCGTGATACCGGGCGGCAACGGTCTCGGCGAGCCAGCGCTTGGCGGCCAGCGGGTCACCACGAGCCACATCGATCCAGTGGGATCGCTCGGACTCCTCCGCGCCCGAGGCCAGGTGGATCCACTCCTCGAGCAGCGTATCCGGAATCGACATGGTGCGGCCGAACACGTCGGCCGGATCCATGGTGAGACCGACGTAGTTGTCGTACGACTTGGACATCTTCCGCTCGCCGTCCGTGCCGCGAAGCAGCGGAAGGGTGACGCACACCTGCGGTTCCTGCCCGGCTTTCTCCTGCAGCGTACGACCAAGCAGGAGATTGAACTTCTGGTCCGTGCCGCCGAGCTCGACATCCGCCGCCAGCGCGACCGAATCGTAGGCCTGCATCATCGGGTACAGGAACTCCACCAGAGAGATCGGCTTCTCGTCCGAGTACCGGGCGGCGAAATCGTCCCGCTCCAGCATTCGCGCGACCGTGTACTGCGACGTGAGCCGAAGAACATCCTCGAGGTTCAGGGTCGCCAGCCATTCACTGTTCCGGCGAATCTCGGTCTGCTCCGGGTCCAGGATCCGGAACACCTGCTCCCTGTAGGTTTCCAGGTTCGCCTCGATCTCGTCCCGACTGAGCATGGGTCGAATGTCGCTCTGGCCCGACGGATCGCCCACGAGAGCCGTGAAATCGCCGATCACGAACACGACCCGGTGGCCCAGCTCCTGGAAAGTCCGCAGTTTGTGAATCGACACCGCGTGGCCGATATGAAGATCCGGGCGAGTCGGGTCGAACCCCTGCTTCACGACCAGGGGCTCACGCTCGGCGAGCGAGCGCTTCAGCTTTTCGACGAGCTCGGCCTCGGGAACGATCTCCGCGACCCCGTCGCGGATACGGTTCAGCTGCTCGTCCACCGGAAGAAACATTCGCCGTCCATGTTCGTAGAAGTGGCACCGTGAACCATCGGATCACATGGAAGCGCACAGCATAGATATGGCGGAGAGCACAGGCAACAAAAGATTTCGGCTGAGGTGGCCCGGTCCGCGGGGGCGCTGGATCGGGCTGACCATCGTCCTCGGCGGACTCGCGCTGGCGGGTGGAGTGGCGTGGGGGGCCTGGTCCCACATCTGCGATCAATGTCCCTCGATTGCACAGATCTACGCCTTCGAGCCCAAGGAGGCCACGAGGGTGTACGCGGCCGATGGCTCCCTGTTGCACGAGTTCGCGGAAGAGCGGCGGACGGCCATCGAGTACGAGCAGGTGCCGCAGCACGTGGTCGAGGCGTTCGTGGCCGTCGAGGACAAGCGCTTCTGGTCTCACAACGGAATCGACTACAGGCGGACGGCCAAGGCGGTGGTCGAGTTCGCCCTCGCCGGTTACGACGCCGCCGGGGGCAGCACGATCACGCAGCAGCTCGCCGGGAACATGTTCGCGTCCATCGTGAACCGTCAGGACATCTCGGTGCGGCGCAAGCTCCGCGAGATGCGGGTGGCCCGCTCCCTGGAGCAGGCCTACACGAAGACCGAGATCATGGAGGCGTATCTCAACCAGATCAACTTCGACGGCGTGTACGGAGTACAGAACGCGGCGCAGCGCTATTTCGGCAAGAATGTCCGTGACCTCAACCTCCCGGAGGCGGCCACCCTGGCGGCCATGCCGGTGGCACCGCGTCGCTACAATCCGATTCTGAATCCGGAGCGGGCGGTGGCGAGACGCAACCTGGTGCTGTCGCTGATGGCCGGGCAGGGCATGATCACCCCCGAGGAAGAAGAAGCGGCTCGCGCCTATCCACTGATGGTCCGACCCGACGCCCGGGATCGAGTACCGGCCGCCTACTTCGTGGAGTGGGTGCGCCGCATCCTCATCGAGCGCTACGGGATGCAGATCTACGAAGCCGGACTGCGAATCTACACGACGCTGGATCCGAACCTGCAGGCCGTCGCCGACTCCGCGGTTCTCGCGCAGCTCGACTGGATCGAGAAGCAGCCCGGGTTCGATGCGCCGACGTACCGGGAGACCCGGGCCTGGCCGGCGGACAGCCTCGCGGGCCCCAACATGCCGTACATCCAGGGCATGTTCGTGGCGGTCGATCCGCTCAACGGCGATGTCCTTGCCATGGTCGGCGGCCGCGACTTCCAGGACTCCGAGTTCAACCGGGCCACCCAGGCGGAACGCCAGCCGGGTTCGCTGTTCAAGCCGTTCGTATACACCGCGGCTGTCGAGAGTGGGATGCCGGCCTCCGAGGTGATCTTCGATACGCCGATCGAGTTCCCCCAACCGGACAGCTCGATCTGGTCCCCGAGCAACTTCACCAACGACTTCCGGGGTCCGGTCACGATTCGTGACGCCCTGGCCGCGTCCATCAACGTCGTCGCCGTCAAGGTCGGCCTGCGCGTCGGGCTGGAGACCGTAGCCCAGTACGCGCACCGCATGGGCATCACGTCCCGTGTGGATCGCGTGCCCTCCACCGCCATCGGTTCTCCGTCGGTCAAGCCCATCGAGATGGCGGAGGCCTACACCACGTTCGCCAACCTCGGCATCCGGGTCACACCGAGAGCCATCCTGCGTATCGAGAACGTGGACGGCGAAGTCTTGTGGGAAGCGCCGGTCGAACGCGAAGAGGTCCTGGACGAGCGGACTTCGTGGATCATGGTTTCCATGCTCCGGGACGTGGTGGATCGAGGCTCGGGCATTCGCGTGCGGTGGTTTCGACCTGCCGGCCTACATCCGGGACGACACCCAGGGAGGACGCGATGCGGCCCCGGTGAACGCCGAAGTCCTCAAGTTCTTCTACGGGGATCGACCGGCGCCGGCACCCTGGGCCCGACCAACGGGACTCATCGAGCGGCGAGTGGACCGTACGACCGGGATGCTGGCGACGGCCTGGTGCCCGCCGGAAGCCGTGTACACCGAGGTCTACATTCCGGAGACCGAGCCCCGGGAACCGTGCGACATCCACGGGCCCTGGGGGACGCGCGAGTGGGCGGACAGCCTGGAGCCGTGCGATCATGCCCTGCGCCGCATCTTCCGTGCGGGCATGAACCTCGGCGATGGGCTGTCCACGCCGCACCTGGGTTCCCCGGCGAGCGAACAGCTCGACACCGACAGCCGGATCCACCCCGTCCTCCATTCGGTTCCTTCCAGCGCCGAGCTCGACGGTCCCCACCCCGATCTCGTGGGCATCGGCTCGCGTGACGATCCCGTCCACCGGCGACT
>JBDHBK010000133.1:0-5763 GCA_039592635.1 Gemmatimonadota bacterium | reverse complement strand
GACATTCGTATTGCACACCTTCCTTTCGGGGATCTTCGCCTACCTCGCCGCCCGGTCGATTCGACTGGAGCGTGCACCCTCCGCGGTGGCCGGATTGGCGTTCATGCTCACCGGGTTCGTCGTGTCGACCCTGTACGGCGGACACGACGGCCGCATGTTCGCGATGGCCCTGATTCCGCTCGCGTTCATGTGCCTCGAACGAGGCCTCGCGTCGAGCCGCATTCAGTGGTTCGTCGCTCTCGGCCTCGTGATCGCCCTGCAGATCTTCACCCCCCACATCCAGCTCATGTACTACTCCTCGCTCGCGCTCACGCTCTATGCTTTGATGAGGATCGGGCAGCGAGCCCGGACGGAGGGCGCGCGGACGGCCGTTCCGCTGGTCGGCATGTGGGCGCTGGGGTTCGCGGTGGCGGGCCTGGTCGGATTGGCTCAGCTTCTGCCCACCGTCCAGATCCTGGATGTGGCCGTACGGGGCGGGGCAGGGGAGTCGGGCTACGCCTTCGCATCGTCGTGGGCGCTTCCCCCCCAGGAAATCTCGGCTCTCTTTCTTCCGGACCTGATTGGATCGCTCGGCACGTATTGGGGCAGCAACCCGTTCAAGCTGCACACCGAGTACCTGGGAGCCGTTCCAGTCGTGCTGGCGCTGGTCGCCCTGACGGCGATCCGCAGTGACCGTCGGGTGACCTTCATCGCGATTACCGCTCTCACGTGCGTCCTGTTCGCGCTTGGCGCCGCGACCCCGCTGCATCGACTGGCGTATGCGGTCATTCCATTCGTCAAGCAGTTCCGGGCTCCATCGATGATGCTGGGGCCGGCTTGCCTGATGATCGCGCTGTTGGCCGGCCTGGGGTGGCAGAGGGTGCTCGAGGCTCGCAGGGGAGTGGGCGCTATCCCATGGGTCTGGGACCTCGGGCTGGCCGTTCCCTCGCTGCTCTTCGGTCTTGCCGCGGCCGTCTCACCCGACGGCCTGCTTCGGTGGGTGCGCACGGCGTGGTATCCGGTGGGATGGACTCGGACGGCAGGTGTGGATCCGGCCGGGGCTCTCCAGATGAACGGCTGGTTTCTCCTGCTGGGCGTCGGAGGGACCGTGGGCTCGGCATGGGCCGTGGGAACGCGTCGGGCCCCGGAGTGGCTGCTGGCTCTCCTCCTCCTCATCATGGTCGCCGATGGCTGGCGTGTGAACGACCGTTATCTCAGGACAGTGGATCCAGAGACGGTCTTCCCCTCCGATACGGTGATCGAGCACCTGCGCTCGGAACTCGCCGTGGCCGAGAGGGCCTTTCCGCCGGCGGGAATGGCGAGCTACGGACCCAGCGAACTCAGCGTCCACGGAATTCCCACGGTGACCGGCATCCAGAAGTTCCGACTCGAATGGTATGAGCGGTTCACGGGTGGCCTCGGCATGCAGAACGTAGGCACGATAGCGGCCCTCGGCCTGCTCGATGTGGGGTTCATCGTGGCCAGCCCGGGAATCTCGTCTGAAGTCCTGGCCATGGAGGCCTCGGGGCCGAGGGGGGCGGCATACCGTGTGTTGAGCGACGTTCCGCACGCGTTCTTCCCCAGGCGGGTCGAGGCCACTCCGGACACGGCGGAGGCCCTGCGCCGGATCCTCGAGGCAGACCCTCTGGAGCTTGCCATCGTGGAGGGCGAGGTAGCTCCGGCCGCGGGCTCGGGGATGGCGACGATCACGCGATACGAACCCAACGAACTGGTTCTGCAGGTGGAGGCCGGAGAGGCCGGGCTCCTGTTCCTCAGTGAGGTCTACTATCCGGCGTGGCGGGCCGAGATCGACGGGGAGCCTACGGAGATACTGAGGACCAACACCGCATTCCGGGGCGTCGTCGTGCCCGCGGGAAGTCACGAGGTAAGATTTCGATACTCCGCCGCCGAGTTCCGCACAGGGTTCATGGTGTCCGGGACCGCAGCGGCCGGCGCCCTCGTCTGGATTCTGATCGGTTTCCTGCGCTGGCGAGCGGCGGCTCCGCGGGGCTCTCGGAAGGAGCTGGAGGAAGCGTGACCACGGGTCACGGACCCCGTCGCGTGGTGACGGTCGTGTTCCTCGTCGTCGCACTGTTCTTCGTCGCGACGTTGCTGATAGGGCAGTGGACCTCGCTGGACGAAGTCATGGCCTCGACCCGGTCGTTCGACTGGTCGTTTCAACCCTGGCTGCTCGTACTGGCGGTCGTCATTGGCGTGGCGGACCTTCTGCTCATGGGTGGTGTCTGGGCAAGCATCTTCAGGCGAACCGGGGGCAACGTCGGACGGGCCGCAGCCGTCCGAGTCTGGGTGGTCACCAACTTCGGCCGGTACATCCCGGGCAAGGTCTGGCAGCTCGGCGGGCTCGCGGCCTACATGAAGGGGCGTGGCGACTCGGGAGCCGCGGCGCTCGTCTCCGCGGCGGCGTTCCAGATTGTCACGCTGGTCACGGGGGGAGCCGTCGCCGTTTCCACGATCGGCGTCGCGTGGGCCGGAGCGGAGGGGAACTGGGTGCCCGTCGTGGTCACCCTCGGGGTGCTTATCCTGCTGGGGTTGCACCCTCGCGTGATTCGCTGGGCGGCGAGCCGGCTTGGCCGCTGGCTCGGCGAGGACGATCTGACCGTCGAACTGGACGCGGGAGACATTCTGTGGGCCGCCGCGGGGATGCTGCTGGCCTGGAGCCTGTATGGAGTCGGGCTCTTCCTGCTGCTGCAGGGCGTCGGCATCGCGGTTGAAGTCAACCAGTTGCCGGTACTTACCGGCATCTTCGCGGCCAGCTATGTGGTCGGCTACCTTGTGCTCGTGGCCCCGGGTGGCCTGGTTGTGCGAGAGGGCGCCATGACGGCCTTGCTCGCCGACCTGGTGGGTTTGGCAGTCGGCGTGGCGGCTGCCGTCGCGATCATGGCCCGGATATGGATGGTGTTGAGCGAACTCGCCGCGCTGGCTCTGGTGTTGGCCTGGCCGAGAACGGTTGAGGAACAGGAGAGAGTGACTTGAGCGAGAATCCGGACGTTCCGGGAACGGAGCCGATCGGACGGGGCAGGGCGCTCGTCGTCATGCCGACATACAACGAGGCCGGCAATCTGGCCTCGATCGTCCCCGTGGTGCTGGACCAGGACCCGCGGATCGACGTGCTGGTCGTGGACGACGCGTCACCCGACGGTACGGGGCAAGTCGCCGATCGGATGGCGTCTGACAACCCGCGCGTGCACGTGGTACATCGGGAGGGTAAACAGGGGCTCGGCAGCGCGTATCTGAGAGGCTTCGCATGGGGACTGGAGCGAGGATACGAGTTCCTCCTGGAGATGGACTCGGATCACTCACACGATCCCAAGTACCTCCCAGCGCTGCTCGAGGCCGTAGAGGGAGACCTCGACCTCGTGATCGGCTCTCGCTACGTGAGCGGGGTCAACGTCATCAACTGGCCGATGAGCCGACTCCTTCTGTCCTGGTTCGCAAACAAGTACGCCCGGGTCGTGACCGGTCTCCCTCTGTCGGACGCCACCGCGGGATTCAAGTGCTTCCGGCGCGAGGTGCTGGAAGCGATTGACTTCTCGAAGGTGGGGTCGACCGGCTACACGTTCCAGATCGAGATGGACTTCCGGGCGTGGAAGAAGGGATTCCGAGTCGGCGAGGTTCCGATCGTCTTTGTCGACCGCACGGAAGGCGTCAGCAAGATGTCGGGGGCCATCGTGCGGGAGGCGGTGTGGCGGGTGTGGGCCCTTCGGTTCCGCTCGCTGTTCGGACGCCTCTAGGTTTCCGGCAGGGTATACACGCCAGATCGCTAGTTTACATAACGTATCTTATGCGCCATTCAGGGACAGGTGGACTACCGGCGCCCCGCAGCCCCTTTCGCGGACCAAACAGCCTACTGGCCACCCTCCGGAACGGCTGCCGTCGACGCCCCGTCGTCCTCCCCGGCTTGACCTGGCTCATCGGCGTCACTCGCGGCGGGAGGATCCAACTGCACCGTTGGAAGCGCAGCCGGCGGCGCCGCACCGTACTCGGCGAGGGCTCGCACCTCACCAAGTCGGACACCATACACCTGTTGCCCGGCCGGGTCCTCCCCCGCATCAGCCACAAGCTGTTCGTACAGGGATGCGGCATCAGAATAGCGTCCGGCGGCGGTATGGAGACGGGCCTGCTCCGCCATACCCAGGTGTCGCTGGTAGTCGAACATGGCGTCCGACGAGATCTTCTCGTACCACTGGATTGCCTGGTCCGTCTCTCCACCCTGCTCATACGCGGCGGCGATCATCTTCATGGCCGTGAACGAGAGAGGATTGTCGGCGCCGAGGTCGGCGACGGGCCGCAGCGCCTGGATCGCCAGGCCGAGGCTGTCCCGGCGCAACTCCAGGTCTCCCAGCGCCACGCGTGCCTGGCTCGCGTACGGTGTGCTGGAATACTGATCGATGAAGATCCGGAGCTCCGATCGAATCATCTCCATGTCGGCTGACTGCGCCGACATCTGGATCTCCTGCAGTCGAACGGATGCCCGCTCGACCAGCTTGCTCCTGTAGTCCTGGTAGTAGAACGCAGCGGCGACGACGAGCATGAGTGCGATCGCACCAGCGATCACCGCCCGGCGGTGGTTCTCCGCCCACGCGGCGGCCTCGAGGACCCTTTCGGTGACGTGATCTTCGGTGTCGATCTGTCCGGACCGCTTTTCGCGGGCCATTTTCTTAGCCATGTCTCGCCAAAACGCCTTTCTGTATGGACTACGCCCGCAGTATGTATGAGTTGCGTAAGTGTCGACAAGGCAACATTTTACGGCCTACCATCGTAGTGGTCGCAAAGGCGCGAAGGTACGTCGCCCGTCCCACCCCTCCTGCCCCACCCGGGGCGTAGCACGCAAAACTAGGGTCAGAGTCGCGGGTCAGTCAATGCGAGGCGCCGTGCATGACCCGGCGGTGGACCCAGATGTACACGACGATGATGAGCAGGAGGCCCCCGAAGATCCACCCGAGGTTCGCACGGATCGTGGCCTCCCCGACATGCACCAGTTCCTCGTAGCTCATCTCTCGGGTCCCCTTCCCCAGCGCGAATCCGACGAGGCTGAGGATGATCACCCAGATCCCAGCACCGAGTCCGGTGAAGAGCGCGAATCGGCCGAAGCGCATCCGTGAGAGACCCGCCGGAATGGAGATGAGCTGGCGGATCGCCGGGATCAGCCGGCACACGAAGGTCGTGATCTCACCGTGACGCCTGAACAACTCCTCTGCCCGCTCCAGGCTCGCGGCGGAGAGAAAGAAGTAGCGGCCATAGCGATACAGGAAGGGCCTGCCCAGCTTCAGCGAGAGCCCATAGTTGACGAACGCTCCGATGAGTGAGCCGAGGATCCCCGCGATCACGGCCACGACGAGTCCCGCTGCCGGATCCGGCGGAAGAAATTCGCCCCGCGCGGCCATGAAACCGGCCGGTATCATGACCACTTCCGACGGAAAGGGTATGAACGAGCTCTCGACGGCCATCAGCACGAGTACGATCAAAGGGCCCCATGTGCGGCCGAGTTCGGCGCCGAGCTGAACGTATTCGATCAGAAGTTCCGTCATCGCTCACTCCCCGAAGATACCGTTGCTGGTCTCACCATCCCTCTTCCCCCCTGAGCGGAACGAAGCGAGCGCTGTCGACGGTCTCCTCAGTGAGGCTGCCATCGGTTTCGAGGGTGACCCTGACGAGGTGCTGCCCGGAGTCGTCCCCCACCGGAATGATCAGGCGGCCGCCGGCAACGAGTTGCTCGACCAGGGGCTGCGGCACTCGTGGCGCGGCGGCCCCGCACAGGATCAC
>JBDHBK010000132.1:0-5774 GCA_039592635.1 Gemmatimonadota bacterium | reverse complement strand
CGGCGTGGAAAGGTCGCGGAATGCAGCACGCGGGACCTCCTCCAGGTCGGACGCGAGTTCGTATCCGAACATTCCCGCGGCGCCCCCGCAGAACGGTGGCATGTCGCCGCTCACCGGAAGGTGGTGCTGGCGCAGTGCTGCGCGCAGTTCGGAGAGAGGATCTTCGGCGGCCGGACGCACCCCTCGCGGTCCGATCCACTCCGCCTGTCCGGCCCGTCCACGCAACACCAGAAACGGATCAACGGCGAGAAAGGAATATCGACCCCAGGAGTGACCGGCGAGGGCTGTATCGAACCATACGACCCACGGCATGCCCGCGAGTCCCCTGAACAGGTCCTCCGGGCGGAGGCCGCCGGCGATCTCGGTCACCAGGGGCAGGCTCATTCTTCCTTCACCGCGCTCACGGCCTTTCGTCAGGCTCTGAGTGGCCCGGACCAGAACGCCGATTGTCCCGGAGTTTCCTCCACTTCTACTTCGAGTTGCTCGACCGTGTCAGCCCGCGCCTTCCGGAGTTCCAGGGCCAGCCGGCCCCCGAGATACTCGGCGATCTTCTCGGCAGTTGTGTTGGGGATTGGAAGGACCACGACGTCAGATTCCGGAAACACGTAACGGCGATCGCCATGACGAACCTCGACCTCGCTCCCGGCCGAGGTCAGTTTCAGATCGGGATTCGACGCCGGCAGGAGAAGCCGGTGGTCGAGCTCCGAGAGAAGACCTTCCATGTCCCGCCTGAGGGCGATGAAATCGTAGACGAGTGAGTGACGGTCCAGGACTCCGGTCAGGGTGACCCCGACTCTATAGTTGTGACCGTGAAGCGACTCGCACCCACCATCACCGAACGTGATGAAGTGGGCGGCGGCGAATACCAGGACTTCCTTTCCGACCACGACTCTGTACTCTGACATCGACACCGTTCTCCAGAGGCAGTATGACACTCCAACACCCCACTCATCGTACGCGTCTCGGGACGCTGGCGCATCTCGAACTGGAGGGGCACTCTTGCCGCCCCTGCGCGCTGCGGGCCAGCTTGTCGGGGGAGGCAATGCCGTTGCGGCACGATGGACCGGAGCATATTGGAAGCGAGGTTGCATGCGCATCTTCGTTGCCGTGAATTTTCCGGCTCGACTGCGCCAGAAGATCGCAAGGCTCTCCCGCCCCCTGGAGGAGGCGGGAGTGCCGGGGCAATGGACGGAGGCCGACAAGGTCCACCTTACGCTGAAGTTCATCGGAGAAGTGCCTGCAGCAGAGGTCGATCCGATTTCCGGGGCCCTGGAGGAGGTCGCCGGGAGCTTCCGCCCGTTCGAGATGAAGTTCGGGCCGATCGGTGCCTTCCCGTCTCCGCGCCGCCCGCGCGTCGTGTGGCTCGGGGTCGAGTCGACACCCGAACTCCGCTTCATCAAGGACGACCTGGAGAGAAGGCTGGCGGAGCTCGGCATTCCCCGCGAGGAGCGGCCCTATCAGCCACACGTGACGCTGGGGCGAGCGCCGAGAGAAGCTGAGGCCGGCGAGTTCCGACGGCTGGAGGAGGTAGCTCGGTCGCTGCGCGTTGCCGACGTGTATCGAGTGACGCATCTGGATCTCATGAAGAGCCAACTCGGGTCGGGTGGCGCCGTTCACACGCGGTTGGTCGCAGCTCGAATGGGGCCGCGCGCTTGAGTGCCCGGGGTGATCAGGGGGCGGGGATGATCAAGAACTGTCTTGCACGAATCGGTTGCCTGGCGCTCATCCTGGTCGTGGTCGCCGGAGGGTGGTTCTTCCGGGACGACATCGCGGGCTGGCTGCGCCGACTGGAGATCACCTCAGCCTCGCAGCCGAGTGAAGACCTGGCCGAACGGGCGACCAGCAAACTCGAGGCAATGGTCTCGAGCGACGGGCCACGGAGGCTCGATCTGAGCCAGGCCGAGATCCAGAGCCTGCTCACGTACCGAGCCGTGCCGATGCTGCCCGCGGGGATCAGTGAGCCGGTGGTAGAACTCCGCGACAGTACGCTTCTCCTATCAGCCCGGGTGGATCCGAGGGGGCTTGAAGGCCTCGCGTCGCCGGAAGTCGTGGAGAGGCTGTTTTCCGATTCGGCGAAGGTGGTGGTCGAACTGCTGCCTGGAGTTGTGGCCCCCGGGGTCGCGCAGGTCGAAGTCGTCACCCTTCAAGCAGGCTCCATCGTCGTTCCCTCGATGATGGTCCCGTGGATACTCGAGAGCATCGACATGCAGGGGGTAGAGACGACGGGGGTCATGCTGCTTCTCCCGACCCCGGGACGGGCCATACATTTCGAGGTCGGAGCCGGGAAGCTCGTACTCGAGTTGGCTCGCGGCACCGGCGACTGACCGCCGCCTTTTCGGTGGTCGTTGAGATGGCGTTGAGTGCAACGATCAGCTTGCTTGCGTATTGTGGTCCCCGGGACCGCCCGGTCTGCGCCGGGAACGCTCCGTTGAATGAAGGGGTAGCTTTTCTCACCGGAAGGGAAGAGTCGCTGGCAGGTCCTCGCGGTGGGCACACTCAGACAGGCAGGTGCAGGGAAGTATGAGCAAGAGCATGAAGAAAGCGAAGCAGAAGCAGGAAGCGGAGAACGGCTCGGTCGGTCGCTGGCTGTGGGAGTGGACCAAGTCCATTGCCGTCGCGTTCCTGTTGTTCATACTGGTGAGGACTTTCGTGGTCGAGGCGTTTCAGATCCCGACGGGCTCCATGGAGCAGACGCTGTTGGTCGGTGACTTCCTCCTCGTGAACAAGATGGTGTACGGAGCGGAACTGCCGGGGACTGGCGTTCGGCTTCCTGCCTTCGATCCGCCGGCCCGAGGCGACATCGTCGTGTTTTCCCCGCCCCCGGCGGCGCGGCAGGCGGCGAACACCAACTACGTCAAGCGGATCGTCGGCCTTCCCGGGGACACTCTCCTCATGGTCGAAGGCGTGCTGTACCGCAACGGGAGCCAGGTGGCCGAGCCCTACGCTCGGCACACGCGTCCCTACGAAGATCCTCGAAGCCCGCAATTCGACTGGCAACGCACCCATCTCGTGGAGAGTGGGCGGCGACTGCATGAATACAGGCCCACGCGTGACAACTGGGGCCCGATCACGGTTCCTCTGGACAGCTTCTTCGTGATGGGCGACAACAGGGACAATTCGGAGGACTCACGGTACTGGGGATTCGTTCCCGACGAGTCCATCAAGGGGCGGCCCTGGATCATCTATTTTTCTTACGATCGCAACAAGATCACTCCATTTCCCTGGCTTACCGAGATCCGGTGGAGCCGGTTGTTTGATTCTATAAGGTGATGCAGGCGGACGAATCCGCTTCGGCTGGGCACGGCAGATACCACTTCCCCGGACGCGAGGAGAATGGCGCGAAGGGCTGACGGCACGGGAGGCGGTTCTCTCGATCTATACCTGAGAGAGATCGCCGGTCACGCGATACTGACCCGGGAGGAAGAGGTCCACCTGGCCCAGTCGATTCGTCAGGGGGATGAAACGGCCCTCAACCGCCTGGTCGCCGCCAACCTTCGATTCGTGGTTACGGTGGCGAAGCGGTACCGAAACCACGGGGTCGCGTTCGCAGATCTCGTCAACGAGGGCAATCTCGGACTGATGCGGGCGGCTCGTCGATTCGACGAGACCAAGGGCGTCCGGTTCATTTCCTATGCCGTGTGGTGGATTCGCCAGGCCATGATGCAGGCGATTGCCGAACAGTCGCGAATCGTGCGTGTGCCCGTTGGTCGCATGGACGAAGCCAACAAGGTCGTGCGGACGTCCAGGAAGCTCAGCCAGCAGCTGGGTCGCAGAGCCACGCCGGAAGAGGTGGGGGTGGAGCTCGTCCTTTCGCCGGAAGCGGTCCAGCGCGCACTCGGGATGCAGGCGGGCCATATTTCGCTCGACGCTCCCGTTCCGGACACGGAAGACACATCCATGCTGGAGCTGATTCCGGACCGGGAGGGAGAAGAAGCGGACGAGCGTACGCAACGCGAGGCGCTTCGCGACGTTCTCGAGGCCAGCCTCACCCACCTTCCAGAGCGTGAGGCGCGGATCATCACGATGTACTTCGGCCTCGATGGAGAGGATTCCCACACTCTCGAACAGATCGGACGGGAGTTCTCGGTGAGTCGCGAGCGGATTCGCCAGATCAAGGACAGGGCCCTTGTCCGTTTGAGGTTGGGGGCGACGGGCAGGGTTCTGGAGTCGTTTCGCGACCACTGAAAACCGTATCCCGCGCGTCTTGACACCCGCATAGGCCCCCTTTAGCTTTCGGGGCTGCTAGCGGGATGATTTCGGCCGCTGCCGCCAAGTGCGGGGCGGCTCGCTTTTTCTCCCAGATTTCAGTGCGAACGAGTGAAGGCGCCTCGGGTGCGCAAGCGAGTGGGGCGATTCGGTAATGAAGACGTATTCGGTCAAAGCAGGCGAGATTCAGCACGACTGGTTTGTCGTAGATGCCCGGGATCAGGTTCTGGGGCGTCTGGCCACTCGCGTAGCGTCCGTCCTCAGGGGTAAGCACAAGCCGACGTTCAGCCCACATCTGGACGTGGGCGACTACGTCGTGGTCGTGAACGCCCGGGACGTGCGCCTGACGGGACGCAAGGCTGAGCAGAAGGAATATTTCCGCCACAGCGGTTACATGGGTGGCGAGCGGATGATTCCGTTCGAGACGATGATGAAGAAGCATCCCGAGCGGGTCATCGAGCGGGCGGTAAAGGGAATGCTCCCGAAGAACGCCCTCGGCCGTCAGATGGCGCAGAAGCTGAAAGTGTATGCCGGGGCAGAGCACCCGCATTCGGCGCAGCGACCGCAGCCGCTGGACGTCTGAGAAACAGGGCGACAAACGACACGGAGGAAGCTTGGCGGACAGTACGACATACCAGGCGGTAGGCCGGCGCAAAGCGGCGGTCGCGCGCGTGTGGCTCCGGCCCGGAGAGAGCTCCTGGAGCATTAACGGCCGAAGCTTTGAAGATTACTTTCCCCTTGCCCGACACCGAACTGCGGCTGGAAAGCCGTTCGAGGTGACGGGTACGGAAGGGCAGTTCGGCGTCCACGCCCGCGTGGCGGGCGGAGGACCGTCGGGCCAGGCCGATGCGATCCAACTGGGTATTGCGCGTGCCATCCTCAAGATGGATGAGGACCTGCGCGCCACACTGCGGTCGCACGATTTGCTCACGCGCGATCCAAGAGTCGTCGAGCGGAAGAAGCCGGGTCAGCCGAAGGCGCGCAAGCGCTTCCAGTTCTCCAAGCGATAGACCGGCACGGCGTAGCCGAACCCAAGCAGCGAGTTATCGATAGCATGTCAGAAGTAGGTCTCAAGGAACTGCTACAGGCGGGCGTCCACTTCGGACACCAGACGCACCGCTGGAACCCGAAGATGCGCAGGTTCATCTTCGCGGAGCGAGGCGGGATTTACCTGATCGACCTGAAGAAGACCCTCCGGGACTTGAATCGGGCGCGCGATCTGGTGAATGGTGTGGTCCGGGGCGGCAGCAATGTCCTCTTCGTGTGCACCAAGCCGCAGCTCAAAGGTCTGGTGCGGGCGGAAGCTGAGCGGGCGGGGGCGTTCTACGTCACCGAGCGTTGGCTGGGTGGGCTGCTCACCAACTTCCAGACGATCAAGAAGAACATCCGACGTCTCAAAGACCTCGAGCGCGGTGTCGAGGAAGGCGCTTTCGAGTTCTATACCAAGAAGGAGCGCCTGCTGCTGGAGCGGGAGCGAGAGAAGCTCGAGCGCTACCTGTCGGGGATCAAGGACATGACCCGACTTCCAGGGCTGGTCTTCGTGGTGGACGCAAACAAGGAAGACATCA
>JBDHBK010000131.1:0-5793 GCA_039592635.1 Gemmatimonadota bacterium | reverse complement strand
GGCCGAAAACGGGCGTGGCGGAGAGCAGCGCTGCCAGGACAGCACAAACAGCAATTCCGGGGATTGAGGGTAACCAGCATTCACGGGCCGTGATCATCAGTTCACCTTGGTGGAACGGGGTGGCTCTGGCACTCGAGGGCCGCCATCGAGGACGGCAGCCGAAACATACCGCCCGCCCGGCGCCCGGTGCCAGCCGACCAGAAAGCGGAGTAGACGGGGGGGAGACAAGAAAGCAGTTTGCGTGCGAACATGAACCCTCGCGAACCGAGACATTACTCGAACCGGCGGCTCAGTACTGCCTCCCATTCCCTCGCATTGCCGCGCGTTGTGTCTCGCGCAGCCTGCCTCGTCGTGCTCAGCGTTCTCGGGTTCAGCCGCCCGGGCCAGGCCCAGGTGGACCCACAGCCCCAGGACAGCACGCCGCCCGTCCTTGACCCCCTTGTAGCTCGCGTTGCGACGCCTCAGGTGCTGGGCTCGGCGAGCGCCCTGATCGCCGATCTCGATTCCACGGATGCGCCACCGTCGGTGTCGTTGGCCGACATGCTGCGCGAGATGCCCCTCGTGCGCGTCCGGGACAATTCCAGGGGAGAGACACACATCACCCTGCGGGGCTCGGAATCGAGACAGGTCTCGGTCTCGTTGGATGGCATTCCGCTGACGATCGGCTGGGACAACCGGGTGGATCTGTCGGTGGTTCCACTGAGTGGTGTCACGAAGATCACGGCGATTCGAGGACTCTCCTCACTCCTTGCCGGGCCCAACGTCCTGGGTGGTGTCGTGCAGGTGGCAGTCGCCCCTTCGCACGTCGAGCCACACGCCCCGGGATCGATCCGGGCTCGCGTGGGCGCGGCGACTGGCGGTTCTCTGGGGGCTGACTTTGCCGCCGGACAGGGCTTTGGACTCGGGAGCGGAAACGCCCTGGTCCGCGCTGGCGGCGGGTACAGGCAATGGGACTACCAGCCCATCGGAGAGTCGATCGAACAGCCCCCATCAGCGAATCCCGGACAGCAGATCAACAGCGATCTGAAGCAGTGGAATGCCTTCGTCGCCGGGCGGGCGCAGGGTGACCAGGGGCAGTGGGTGGGACTCTCGTCTGTGGCTTTTGGTGCCGAGCGCGGGGTTGCCCCTGAACTCCACGTTTCTGAGCCCCGGCTGTGGCGTCTCCCCGCTACCCGTCGTTGGGTGACCGTTCTCGGCGCTGGTATGGGCTGGGCACCCGGGACCCGTCGTTCGGGAACCGTCAGCCTGCGCTCGGCCGTCGATGTCGGTCGCTTCGAGATCGACGAGTACGATGCTCCCGACTATGGAACGGTGACAGGCCAGGAAATCGGCGAAGACAGAACGCTCACTCTGAAAGCCGATGGCACTCAGTCTGTCGGCTGGGGACAGGTGAGCCTGAGCTTCACGGGAGCAGACACCCGGCACGACGAAACGCTCAATCCGGGTGACCAGAATCGGTACCGGCAGCGTCTCTTCAGTGGGGCGGCGGAGTTCTCAATTCCACTTGGAGGTGGGAGTGCGGACGATGGGCTGGGACTACTTGTGGGAGCGAGCCTCGATGGATCCGATACGCCTCAGACTGGCAGCCAGCTGTCGCGATCCGCGATCTGGGATTGGGGGGGAAAGGTGGCAGCCACCCTGGGGATTCCCTCCGTGAGAGGACGGGCCCACGCCGGACTCAGTCGGCGAACGAGGGCGCCGTCACTGCGAGAGCTCTACTCGGGAGCCCTGGGTCGCTTCGTGGTGAATCCGGGACTCGGTCCCGAGACACTCGTTGCGGCGGAGCTGGGGATCACGGGTCGAGGCGCCGACAGCCAATGGCAGATCGTGGGCTTTCATCACCGGTTATCCGACGGAATCGTCCGGACGAGCGCTGGAGATGGACGTTATCAGCGGGTGAATCGTGACCGCGTTCTGGCTACCGGCCTGGAGTTGATCGGAGGAATCAACTGGAAGGCGGTGTTCCTGGACGGCGACCTCACGTTTCAGGGTGTCTCGATCGACGATCCAGCAGCACCGAGCGACGAGCGGCAGCCGGAGTATCAGCCGGCGCTGGCGGGTAATCTGGATCTCGGAGTCCGGCTACCGGCAGCGGTACTGGCGCGCTTCAGGGTGAGCTATGTCGGCAAGCAGTACTGCGTCCACCCCGATCTGGAAGCTGATGTTCGGCTGGACCAGGCGGCGTGGGCCGGAATCGAGTTGGGGCGCTCGTGGACCGTTGGTCGAGGATCGCGGGGTCGGACGCTGCGGGTAACCGGAGGCGTCCACAACCTGGCGGACGCCTCCGTATACGATCAGTGCGGTCTTCCGGGCTCCGGGCGTCAGTTCACTCTGACGGTTGCGGTGGATTGAAGGATGGTACGATCACCGCCGGGGCGCCCCGGGCCCGAAGAAGCTCGTTGAAATCGGCCACCGGGCCCGCGAGCACTTCTTCGAGTTCCAGCAGGTACGCTTCCAGCTCGGCCTCGAGGTCCGAGTAGCGGGCGGCGGCGCCGGCGGTCGGCGCGCCATCCGAGAACCCTACGTAGCCATACAGGTAGGCGAGCTGGTTATCGAGCTTCGGTGGGTAGTTCAGGGGATCCTGTCCGCTCTCGTTCTTCGTCTGAACAAGGTCGTTCTCTATCCTGGTCAGCCGGGCGGCCGCCGAATCGGCCAGTTCGGGCAGGTCGTCACCGAAGCCGGCCTCCTGACCCCGCTCGGCCGTTTCCTCCAGCTGCGCACGTACGGATCGAATCCTCTCCACTGCCTGGTGGGAGTCCTGCAGGGATTCCCGGATCCGCAACATGAGTTCAAACTGCGCAGACTGATCGGCTGTGGAGAGGTCCAGCCGTGGGTCGGGCAGTACCTCGAGCGGGCGTGTGCTCGACCAGTCTCCTACCGTGAGCCGGACCTGGTACGCACCGGGAGCCACCTGTGGACCGCCCGTGAACCCCCAGATCACGGCATCATCGAGGAGGTCGGGGCGCCCGAGTCGGAGATCCCAGTTCGATCGATTCAGGCCGACCGATGCCGGTATGGAATCGGATTCCAGGGTTCGTTCGAACGGCGATTCGGTATCGTCCGATTCCTCGGGCTCCCAGGTGTAGGTTCGAAGTACCTCGCCGCCCGGGTCCAGGACCTCGAGCGCCACCACGCTCTCCGGTGCCTCGGGCAGGTAATAGTAAAGAACGGCTCCGCTCGGGCGTCCTTCCGCTCCCCCGCCCGAAAGACGCGCCCTGTAGGCCTCGGCGGGCAGGAAAAGATGGGGATCATCGCCCATCGCCCGGTCGATCTGCCTGAGCGGTGAAATGTCATCCAGGATCCAGAACGACCGGCCCTGGGTGGCGACGACGAGGTCGCCCCGGTGCACTCTCATGTCGGTGATCGGTGTGACCGGAAGATTGAGCTGCAACTCCTGCCAGTGATCTCCGTCGTCGAGGGACACGTACATACCGTACTCCGTCCCGGCAAACAGGAGTCCCGGACGCACAGGATCCTCGCGAATGACACGCACGAAGTGACTATCCGGTATGCCGTTACCGTCTGTAAGCTCATTCCAGTTGTCACCATAGTCGTCGGTCTTGAAGACATACGGAGTGAAGTCGTCCTCTCGATACCGGTGTACGGCGACGAGCGCCCGCCCGGCTGCATGCGGAGAGACCTCGATCGTGTTGACGGTCCCCCGCTCGGGCATGTTCCGCGGCGTGACGTCGGTCCACGTCGAACCATTGTCGCGGGACACGTGCACCCGGCCGTCGTCTGAGCCGGCCCAGAGCAGTCCGGCTTCCAGGGGAGATTCCTCGAAGGAGAACACGGTCCCATATACCTCGACACCGGTGTTGTCCATCGTGATGGGAGAGCCCGCGAAGTCTTGCCTGGTCGTGTCATTGCGAGTGAGATCAGGGCTTACCGTCTCCCAGCTACTGCCGCTGTCGGTCGAGCGGTGAACGAACTGGGAGGCGTGATAAAGAACGTCCGGGTCGTGCGGTGAAAGCCGGATTGGGGCGTTCCACTGGAAACGATAACGGAGGGTCTTGGGGGCCTGCCCAAGCTGCATCTGCGGATACGCCAGAATCTGTCGGAAGGCGCCCGTCCGATAGTTCACGCGTGAGATCGAGCCGCCGTAGCACCCGGCATACGTGACGTCCGGGTCCCGGGGGTCGATCGCGATATGCCCGCTCTCGCAACCCCCGGCCGATCGCCAATGCTCGGAGAGAGTGAGACCACCGATGCCCTGGCTGGGAAGAGAGATCGTACTGTTGTCCTGCTGCGACCCGTACACCCGGTACGGGAATCGATCGTCCACGAAGACACGGTAGATCTCCGCGGTCGGCTGATTGTACATGGTCGACCAGCTGCCGCCGCCGTTCAGGGATACCTGGGCTCCGCCATCGTTTCCGATGATCATGATCTCGGGATCCGCCGGGTTGATCCACAGGTCGTGCGTATCTCCGTGCGGTACGCCGATGCTCTGAAACGTCCGGCCCCCGTCAATGGACTTCCACAAGTTCACGTTCAGCGCGTAGACCGTGTTTTCGTCCACCGGATCGGCGTAGATATGGGTGTAGTACCAGGCTCTCTGCTGGAGACTACGATTCGTGTTGACCTGCTCCCACGTCTCTCCCGCATCATCGGACCGGTAGACCCCTCCCTCGCCATCCGGGGCCTCGATCAGTACCCACACCCGATCCGGGTTGGCGGGCGAAACCGTAACCGCTGCCTTCCCTGCGACGCCATCCGGGAGACCTCCCTCGAGCCGGGTCCACGAGTCGCCCGAGTCCGAGCTGCGGTAGATGCCGCCCTCTTGCGCTCCGCTGATCATCGTCCACGGCTTGCGCTCCGCGCGCCACATTCCCGCGTAGATGATCCTGGGGTTGGCGGGGTTCATGGCCAGGTCCACGGCGCCCGTGCTGTCGCTGATGAACAGCACTCGCTCCCAGTCCGCTCCACCATTTCGCGTGCGGTACACGCCGCGCTCGGGATTGGGACCGAAGGGGTGCCCGAGGGCTGCTACGAGGGCCACGTCGGGATCCCTGGGATCAACCACTATTCGACCGATCTGCCCGGCTTCGGGGAGACCTGAATGGGTCCAGGACTTGCCGCCATCCAGGGAGCGATAGACGCCATCTCCCTGCGAGGTGTTGCCGCGGATGCACGCCGACCCCATTCCGACCCAGACCACGTTCGGGTCGGATTCGGCCACCGCGATCGCTCCCACGGAAGCGGCGGAAAACTGGCCATCCGAAACATTGTCCCAGCTGCTCCCCGCGTCCTCCGACCTCCACACGCCTCCACCCGTGCTGCCCATGAAGTAGGAGAGGGGCTCCGAGGCGACACCGGCGACGGCCGTCACTCTTCCTCCACGGGCCGGTCCGATCGAGCGGTACTTCAGGCCCGCCAGCAGAGCCGTGTCAACCACGGCCTGGGCCGATACCGGACGTATCGGGACGACGGCCGCGAGTGCGGCGCAGGCTATGATAGCCAGGCAGGGCCTGCTGATCCTCGAGCCTCGACGCTGGGGCATGGTTCTCTCCTCTAGCAGGATTCCGGGGTCTCAGTGGTACGGCACCGGAGAATACGAATCCCCTCCGTCTGGAGCTATACCGCGGCTCCTTTACGTGGCATAGGTTAGGCGGCGAGCCGGGCCACGAGGTGTCTGCCCGGACGGCGGGAGCGTCCGCGACGCTTCCGACCAACTATCGGTCCGCGCATCCTTCTTCGGAGGGGCTATGAGTCATATCCGCCTTCCTCATCTATTGCTCGCGCTTGCACTCTTCTTCCCGTTGCCCCTGAACGCTCAGGACACTGTGATCG
>JBDHBK010000130.1:0-5810 GCA_039592635.1 Gemmatimonadota bacterium | reverse complement strand
GGCGATCGCCTACGGCGCCGTGGCTGCGGGGATGGACCTGGCCGCCATGTACCCGATCACGCCGGCGACCTCGGTATCGCACCAGCTGGGCGAGATGTTCTACAAGTTCGGCGGCGTGGTGCACCAGGCGGAGGACGAGATCGCCGCGGTGGGCGTCGCGATCGGGGCCTCGTACTCCGGCAAAGTGGCGTTCACGATAACCTCGGGCCCGGGGCTCGCCCTGAAAACCGAGTTCCTGGGTCTTTCGGTGATGACCGAGATTCCCCTCGTGTTGGTCAACGTCCAGCGCGGTGGTCCGAGCACGGGTCTCCCCACCAAGGTCGAGCAGTCGGACCTGCTTGCGGCCATCTTCGGCCAGCCGGGCGACGCGCCGCACGTGGTGATGGCACCGGCCACGATCGAGGAGTGCTTCCACTCCATGATCACGGCACGGCGGATCGCGGAGACGTTCCGCACCCTGGTGATGGTGCTGACGGACGCGAACCTGGCCACGGGGGTACAGCCATTCCCCCGCCCGACCCTCGATCCCGCCTGGCAGGGATCCACTCCCGACATGTCTCCCGTACCGGAAGGGAAACCGCCGTACGACTGGGATGATGAGACCGGTCTGTCTCGCAGGTTCGTACCGGGAACCCCCGGGGGTATGCACACTCTCACGGGCCTTGCGCACGACGAGAACAGCAAGGTGGCCTACGCATCGGCCATCAACCAGAAGAGCTCCGCCATGCGCAGCCGAAAGATGGCCGTGCTGCACAGTACGCTCAGGCCACCCGAGGTGTACGGAGCCGAATCGGGTGACCTTCTCGTCGTAGGCTGGGGCAGCACCAGGGGAGCCATCGAGGAAGCGGTGGACCGGGCGAGAGAGGAAGGCCTCTCGGTCTCGTCAGTCCACCTGCGATTCCTGTCCCCCCTGGAACCGGGGCTGAAGACGATATTCGGACGGTTCAAGAGAGTCATGACGGTCGAGATCAACTACAGCGACGATCCCGACATGCCATACATTACGGACGAAAACCGGCGCCGCGGCCAGCTGGCATGGTTGCTTAGGGCCCAGACGCTGGTGGACGTGGACTGCTGGACGCGCGTGCTGGGCGAACCCCTGCAGCCGGGGGCCATCCACGACGTGATCCGGGCCAACGTTTCGAAAGGAGGCGCGGCATGAGCCTCTCTTGCTGCTCGCTGCTCACGCCGGTCGAGGAAGATCGCGAATTCAGCCTCGACGACTACGAGGGGGCGCGCGCCCGCTGGTGTCCGGGATGCGGAGACCACTCCGTGCTCACGGCGGCTCAGCGGCTCCTGGTGGACGAACAGCTGAAGCCCGAGGAGACGGTGTTCGTCTCGGGGATCGGATGCTCCAGCCGCTTCCCGCACTACATGAACACGTACGGATTCCACGGCCTGCACGGACGGGCCCTGCCGGTCGCCACGGGCGTGAAGATGAACCGGCCGGACCTCCACGTGTTCGTGGTGATGGGTGATGGGGACTGCGTGTCCATCGGTGCCGGTCACTGGGTGCATGCCACCCGGTACAACGTGGACATGGTCGCCATGATGCTGGACAACAACATCTATGGCCTGACCAAGATGCAGACGTCGCCCACGACTCCCCAGGGATACAAGAGCAACACGCAGCCGCAGGGAAGCTGGCTGCCCGCTCTGAATCCGCTCGAGGCGACCCTCGGGATCACGAACGCGTCGTTCGTGGCGCAGACGGCGGAGTGGATCCCGGCTCACCTGTTTGCCACGCTGCAGGCGGCCTACCAGCACCGGGGCTTCGCCTTCGTGCGAGTGCTTCAGCGCTGTCCGGTGTTCACGGAGGACATCTATCTCGACGCTGTCCGGAATCCGGAAACGATCGACATGCTGACGCATCCCGATGGAGTCGAGGTACCCGAGTCGCTGCAGCAGATCTACCCGAACCAGATGCGGCACGACCCTGCAAACCTGGCGGCGGCGAGAGAGATCGCCGCGGACACCTCGCGACTCCGACTCGGTGTCCTGTTCCGTGACGAATCGAATCCGCGGTACAACGAGACCCGGCACCTTCCGCTGCACACGGCGGAGGACAAGATCCGAATCCTGAACGAAGAGCTGGACAAATATGCCGTCTGACAAGACGACCGACGAGCGCGCCTCGCGCGCGCTGGAAGTCCTCGCGAAGGCACGTGAAGACTACCACTCAGCCCTGGTAGCGACGTCGGAAGAACTCCGTGGTCTTCTGGACGCGGGAAGCGCCTCCGAGGAATCCAGGGCGGAGCGCACGGCGGCCGAGCTCGGCTCGTTCGCGGTGGGCCGCATTGATATCGAGAGGTTCTCGTCTTTCGAGGAGACCGGTGAGCCCGTGGCGGTCACCGAGGCTCCGAGGCTCGAGGCGGCGTTGCGCACCCTGCGTTCGCTCCTGGAGCGGGGCACCGATCTCTACTGCCTGCGGGTGGAACCGGGCTCGGATCTGCGTGACGCGATCTCGAGCGGACTGGGCCGGGTAGGGCGGACCTTTGGCGCTGCACGCACGGTCGAGCTCGCGCGCTCCGGCAGCTACGACGAGGCTGCACACGGAGGCTGGATGGACAGTTTTCCGCCTGCGCTGTGGAGCCGGCGGGAGAAGCAGGTCGCTCCGCCTCTGGTGGTCGAAGTCGACGGGACAGACCTGCGGCCAGGCGGATTGGCCGATTTCCTGGACGGCGAGCAGAAGATCGTGCTCGTGGTTCAGGGCTCCGCGCCCCCCGCCGCCCTGTCACGTCTCATCACGCCCGGAGTGGTGGTGGTGCAGACCGATGACCCGGCGGACCTGTCCGTGGTCGCGGAAGCGGAGGGGCCGGCGATCGCCGCGCTCGTGCCGGCCGACGCGTGCCGGTTCGTTCACCTCCCTGCTCCGGATGGTGGCCGGGGCCGGCTTACGGTCCAGCACATGCCGACCGAGCAGCCGAAGCTTCCACTGGGGGGCATCAGCGCGTTTCAGCAGGTCGAGGGTATGCGACACCTGGAGGCGCTCGCCGCAGGCTGGGGGCTGAGCGCCCCGGAGGCGGCAGTTCCGTCCGGCGACGGAGCCAGCGCTCCGGCGCCCACCGCCTCGGCAGCGGACACGCTGGCAGCGTGGATCTTGCGCCAGGCCGATATCTCGGGAACGGGCTAGAAGCCTGTTGAAGAACTGGAGGGGGCCGCGCGACTACTGCTTGCGCGGCTCAGAGCAGGAACGACGACGAGTCGTAGCAGGGCTACGGCGAGGAGGAGAGACGAACTATCAGGCGCGCAACCAGCACTCGCCCGGAGGGTTACGGCGGCACAGGGCCATCTCCTTCGTAGGTACGCCTCGACGTAGCTTGGGCTATGCCTTCGGCGCACCGCCTCGGGTCTGTCCCTGTGGCGCTCGTAACGCGGTCCGCTCCAGTTCTTCAACGGGCTCCTAGGGAGGGTTCTTGGATCCTCAGGCCGTCCTGGCTTCCGTCGCCGTCCTGGGCGGGGTAGGGCTCACGTTCGGCACCCTGATCGCAGTAGCGAACAGGAAGCTCTACGTGTGGGAAGACCCTCGCATCGACGAGATCACGGACATCCTGCCCGGCGCCAACTGCGGAGCTTGCGGCTTCGCGGGCTGCCGCGCGTTCGCCGAGGCGGCGATCGACGGCGAGGTGGCGCCGGCAGGCTGCACGGTGATGGGCGAGGGCGAGTTGGAAGATGTCGCCCTGATGCTGGGAGTGGCCGCGGGAGAGGCGGACAAGGTGGTCGCCCGGCTGTTGTGTGCCGGTGGTACGGACGTCGCCCCCCGGAAGGCCCTTTACGACGGTATCGCGAGCTGCGGCGCGGCCGTCGCCGTGAGCGGAGGCGGAAAAGCCTGCGCCTGGGGGTGTGTGGGGCTGGCGGACTGCGCCGTCTCCTGCACCTTCGACGCGATCCGGATGAACGACGTAGACCTTCCGGTCGTAGACACAGGGAAGTGCACGGCCTGCAACGACTGCGTCGAAGCGTGTCCGCTCGACCTGTTCGTGCTCATGCCGATGAACCACCAGCTCATCGTGCAGTGCAAGAACCTGCTGGACGGCGACGCGGCGACCGACGTTTGCGCGGTAGCCTGCAACGCCTGCGGACGGTGCGCGCAGGACGCACCCGAGGTGGTGACCATGAGCGACGGCCTGGCCGTCGTGAACTATGATAGAATCGACTTGGCCGACCCGAGCGCGGCGGCTCGTTGCCCGACCGGAGCGATCCGGTGGGTGGAGGGCGCGCAGCGTTTCGAGGTCGAACTGACAGCGGCGGGGAGTCTAACAGGATGATCAGGCGAAATAGAGGCGACGAGCAGGCGACCGAGGTCAAGTACCCGGGCGTCCCGATGGCGATGGACGGCAGCGCGGCGGTCGTGGAAATGGAAACCGCGGCCAGTGAGGGTGCGGGAGCCTACCCGATCACTCCGTCCACCCAGATGGGCGAGGGCTGGGCCGCGGCGAAGGCGGCCGGGAAGACGAACGTCAATGGCCGGCGACTCCTGTTCTTCGAGCCCGAGGGCGAACACGCGGCGGCTGGCGTGACGGCCGGAATGAGCATGACGGGCTTGCGGGCAACGAATTTCTCGAGCGGCCAGGGCATCGCGTACATGCACGAATCGTTGTACGCGGCCGTCGGAAAGCGCCTCACGTACGTGCTCAATGTCGCGGCGCGCGCCATGACGAAGCACGCCCTGAACGTGCACGCTGGCCATGACGACTACCACGCCGTGGACGACACGGGCTTCTTCCAGCTCTTCGCGAAGGACGTGCAGGGGATCGCCGACCTGACGGTGATCGCGCACCGCATCGCGGAGCTCAGCCTGAATCCGGGACTCGTGGCGCAGGACGGCTTCCTGACCAGCCACGTGATCGAGTCGATGCGGCTCCCCGAGCGCGAGCTGATCAAGGAATACCTGGGCGACCCGGCGGACATGATCGAGTCTCCCACCCCGGCCCAGGTCCTGACGTTCGGCGAGACGCGTCGCCGAATTCCCGAGATGTTCGACCTCGATTATCCGGCCCTGCTTGGCTCCGTGCAGAACCAGGACGCCTACATGCAGGGCGTGGCGGCACAGCGCCCGTTCTACTTCGACCACGTCCGGGAGCTGACGGACAGGGCGATGGCGGAGTACGGCGAACTCACGGGCCGACTGTACCAGCGCACCATGGGCTACCGTATGGAAGACGCGGAATACGTCCTGGTGGGCCAGGGGTCCATCGTGTCCAACGCCGAGGCCGTAGCGGATTACCTGCGGGCAGAGCGCGGCCTGAAGGTCGGCGTGATGGACGTGGTGATGTTCCGTCCGTTCCCGTCCGACTTGATCAGCAGCATGCTCAAGGGCCGGAAGGGCGTGACGGTCCTCGAGCGGACCGACCAGCCGCTGGCCGTGGACCAGCCGCTCCTCCGGGAAATCCGCGCCGCCATGTCACAGGGGCAGGAGAACTACCGGGCGAGCCGCGCGTCGAAGAACGGTTCCCGGCCCTATGCCGGCGTGGCCGACATCGCGCCGGAGCAGGTGCCCGACTTCTACTCGGCCGGCTTCGGTTTCGGCAGCCGTGACCTGCAGCCGATGGACCTCGTGCTCGCCGTCGAGAACATGCTTCCTGCCGGGACCCGGCGCCGGCAGTACTACCTCGGCATCGACTTCGTGCGCGAGGGCACCAATCTCCCGAAGCTGGAGATCTGGCAGGAGAAGCTGCTGGAGCACTACCCGGACCTCGCCGAGCGGGCGCTCGTTCCCGACACGAACATCAACCTTCTGCCCAGGGACGCGATCTCGCTCCGCATCCACTCGGTCGGTGGCTGGGGCGCCATCACGATGGGCAAGAACG
>JBDHBK010000129.1:0-6314 GCA_039592635.1 Gemmatimonadota bacterium | reverse complement strand
GCATCAGCAGCATGTCGCTCTCGCTGATCTTCTGGAATCCCTTCACCGACGAACCGTCGAATGCGAATCCCGTGCGGAAGGTGTCCTCGTCTACTACTTCCGTGGGAACCGTTAAGTGCTGGAGCGTCCCCAGGAGGTCCACGAACTTCAGGTCGAGGAACCTGATGCCGTCCTCCCGGATCATCTTCATGACATCGCGCGCCGTGGCGCGCTGATCTCTGCTCATCACTGTCCCCCCGTCACGACAGGATCCGCGGACCGCGCTCGCCGCTCCATATGCTGATCACATCGTGCAGCTCGGTGACGAAGATCGATCCCCAGCCTCCGACCTGGTGAGCCCCATCGGAGATCGCCGTGATGGCCCTTTCGAGATCGGCGTCCGTTACGGCGACCTCGAGTCGCACGCGCCGGAAAAGGTTGACCTTCTGCTCCACTCCCCGGTACTTGCGCTGCTCGGTACGGGGCGCCGTCCCCATGACAGTCGACCAGCTTCATGGCCCGGTCCTTCCCATCAATCAGTGGTGAAGATCTGGAAGCCGCTGTACGACTCCAGACCGTGCTCATCGATGTCGAGCCCGCGGAGCTCGGTCTCGTGCGAGACGCGAAGACCCACGACCGAGTCGATGGCCTTGAAGACGATCCACATCACGACGGCTACGAAGCCGAGGCAGGCTACGACGCCGAGGCTCTGAATCCCCAATTGGCCTAAACCGCCGCCGAAGAACAGGCCGTCAGCTGGAGAGCCGAGCGCGGCCTGGCCGAACAGGCCCACAGCCAGCGTACCCCAGATTCCGACCATTCCGTGTACGGGAAACGCGCCCACCGGATCGTCGATTCCCAAGCGGTTGAGGAGCTCGATCCCGTAGACGATCAGGATTCCACCGGCGGCACCGATCCATAACGCGCTGCCTGTTCCCACGACGGCACAGGGCGCCGTGATCGCTACCAGCCCGGCGAGTGCGCCGTTGAGGGCGATCGTGAGGTCCGGCTTCCCGTACCGAACCCATGCGAAGAGCATGGCCACGATCGCACCCATGCTCGGTGCAAGCGTCGTGTTCATCGCGATACGGGCGACGAGGTCAGGTTCGGCCATGCCCAGCGTGGATCCCGCGTTGAAGCCGTACCAGCCAAACCACAGGACCAGCACACCGAGGGTGGCCAGGGGCATGCTGTGCCCCTGGATCACGTTGGGAGAGCCGTCCTCGTTGAACCGACCGAACCGCGCGCCGAGCATCCAGGCACCGACAAGCGCGCTGATGCCACCGACCGCGTGTACGACCGTGGATCCCGCGAAATCGTGAAATCCTAGGCCGGCCAGCCAACCCCCGCCCCACACCCAGTGACCGACTACCGGGTAGACGAAGGCGGAGATGATGAAGGAATAGGCCAGGTAGGCCGTAAACTTCATGCGCTCGGCCACGGCACCCGCCACGATCGTGGCTGCAGCTCCAGCGAACACGGCCTGGAACAGCCAGAACGCCTCCAGCGGCACACCTTCCACGGGCGACTCGACGCCGATCAGGAACCACCCGTGCGTACCGAACAGCGGCCCGTCTCCGCCGTACATGATCGCGTACCCGAAAATCAGGTAGCCCAGGGCGGCGAAGCAGAAGTCCAGCACGTTCTTGGTCAGAACGTTGGCCGCGTTCTTCGTACGAACTAGACCGGTCTCCAGCATGCCGAAGCCCGCCTGCATGAAGAAGACCAGGAATGCCGCGATCAGGATCCAGAGCGTGCTGAGTCCGTCCCACTCCGGGATGGCCTGCGGGACCGCGTTAGTCGCCGCCGCAAGGGTGCCGGCCGTCAGAGCTAGGGCGCCTGCTATCATCGGCTCATCCTCTGTGCGGTCCCGCTCACGTGCTGTCCGGCGAGCGAGCAGGGACCCGATTCATGCACGTGTGTCTTAGAATACCACGGTACTTGGTACGGCAGCTATGCAAGGTATTGACACGAAGCGAGGTATTCCAGCCCGATCGCCGCCAGAAGCGGGGCTCCAGCGGTCCTTTCAAGATCCCCTGTGAACGGCCGTCCGCGCGCCTTTCCCTACAGCTTCCCTTCTTTCTTCAGTTTCTGACGCTTCAACTCGTTCTCCCTCCATGGCTTCCGCTCGAAGTAGCTTCGCGTTTCCGCCAGCACCTGCGGAGAGAGAAGCACGAGGGCGATCAGGTTGGGTACGATGACCACGGCCAGGAACAGGTCACCCAGGTTCCAGATCACTGCGAGCGGCAGCACCGCCCCGACGAAGTGCATCGTCACGAATGCCATCTTGTACGGCAGCACGGCCGCCGAACCGAACAGGTAGTTCGCGCACCGGTCCCCGTAGTAGCTCCATGCGATCGCGGTGGAGAGAGCGAACAGGAGGACCGCCAGCACCACGATCGTCCCGCCCCAGTTTCCGAGCGGCGAGAGCCCGACGCGGAAGCCCGCCTGTGTCAGGGGCGCCCCGCTCTCGTAGGCCAGGCCGTACAGCGTCGTGTAGGTGTTGCCGTCGTCAGCCCGCGCCGTGGCCCCTGCCGGGTCGATCGTTCCCGAGAAGGGCACGGTCATGTCGGCGTCCGTGAACAGCTCCTCGACGTGCACGTCGTGCCAGGCCAGGACGGGTACGGACACCGTTTCCGTGTGCCGTCCGCCGACGATGACCAGCTCCTCAGGAGCCTCGACCACCGACCGATGGCCTTCGGCGTCGACGCTCACGTAGTTCAAGTCACCGCCGTTCAGCACGATCGGCGTCGGAAGGCGCTCGTTCCACACGCCCGTCGTGAGGATCACGAGTCCGGTCATGGTGCAGATGACGAGGGTGTCGATGAACGGCTCCAGCAGCGCCACGACGCCCTCGGACACCGGCTCGTCCGTCTTGGCCGCGGCGTGCGCGATCGGGGCTGAGCCCTGCCCGGCCTCGTTGGAGAACAGGCCGCGCCGCACGCCCCACATCATGGTCATGAGGAAAGCGCCGACCCCGGTGCCCGCCACTCCCGCCGTCGGGTTGAAGGCCTCACGGAAGATCAGCTCGAACGCCGGCACCACCGCACCCAGGTTGAGCATGATGATCGTGAGCGCGCCAAACACGTAGAGGGCGGCCATCGCGGGGGCGAGGATCGCCGTGACCTTACCGATTCGTGTGATCCCGCCGAGGATCACGGCCGCGACCACCCCGGATGTCAGTATTCCGGTCGCCCACACCGGCACGCCGAACGTGGTGCGCATCGTGTCGGCGACCGTGTTGGCCTGGATGGCGTTTCCGGTCAGGAAGGCCGTCAGCCCGAGGAGTATGGCGAATGCCACCGCCATCCATTTCCACCTGGGCCCGAGCCCCTTCTCGATGTAGTACATCGGTCCGCCGGAGACCGTGCCTTCCCAGGCGTGCCCGTGCGTCTCCTCGATCACCCGGTACTTCTGGGCCAGCGTGACCTCGGTGAACTTGGTGGCCATGCCAAGCGCCGCGGTGACCCACATCCAGAACAGCGCTCCGGGACCGCCCCAGTGGATGGCGATCGCGACGCCCGCGATGTTCCCGATCCCCACCGTGGCTGAGAGGGCGGTCGTGAGGGCCTGGAAATGAGACACGTCCCCGGGCTCTTCGGGGTCGTCGTAGGCGCCCGATGTGACCTTGAACCCGTGTCCCAGCCTCCGGACCTGGATGAAGCCCAGCCGAAGAGTGAGAAAGACACCGGTTCCGAGGAGAAGGATGACCATGTAGGGGATGGTCTCGCCCCCCACGGTGACGCCCATCTCCACGATGTACCGGTTGCCGAAGTCAGACAGCCACTGGAAGAATCCCATCCGCTCCCCGTCCAATTGAGTTGGTCCTCACGGCGCCTCTGCCAAAACGAGATCGGAGAAGATAGGGAGGAACCGGGGTTTCGTGCGAATCGGGAGTCAGGTCCCGGGTACGCTTCGGCTGAAAGCTGGCCCAAAGAGAAAGGCCGGCCCCGGGAGTGGGACCGGCCTTCCTTCGACTGACCGGAGAGAAAAAGCAACCTCCGGTTGTGCTCCGTTGACGTTACCTACGGCGCGGTGTGAATTCCCGTCGCCTTGGCTGACAGCTCCTCGAGCGTCTTCTGGCTGGAGCCGCCGCCCGTCGTCGTCACCGGGTCCGTGTGGCACTGGTAGCAGGCGAAGTCCAGCGTCACTCCCTCGGTCGCGGTCGCGACAAAATCCCCTTCGGCGGTAAAGAAGTAGTCCTTGTTCACCGCGTCCGGGTTGAGCGTGAAGATGTGCGTCTTCACATCGCCCACGAAGTTCGGATTCGTCGCATCGGCCACCGCCGACTTCGACGCTTGCGGCATGTGACAGGTGATGCAGGCGGAATCCGTGTCGTTACCATCGGCGATTTGCACCGCGTGCGCGTTGGTCGCTGCCTGGTTCGGGTGGCACGTCACGCAGGACGCGATGAAGCCGCCCATGTCATACCGCGTTCCGAGGTGCGGATCGTGGCAGTCGTTGCACCCGATGGCCGTGGAGTGCACCGAGTTGGCGAACTCGTTCGCCTGCTCGTGGTGCCTGATGAAACCGCCGCTGGCAGGAATGTCCTCGATCGGATCCAGCCCTCGATTGTGGCAGGAGTTGCAGAGCAAATCCGTGGCATCGACCGAGATGTCATCCGAAGACTGGCTCGAAACGTGGGCGGCTCCGCCAATCCAGTCTACCGGATCCACGCCTGAATCGGGATCCCTGTGGCACTGCTCGCAACCGATGCCCGACTCCTCGAAGGTACCGAGGAACCCGGTGAGATCGTCCTGGTGCACGCCGCCGTTCTCATCTTCAGACAGCCAGCCCGTGGTATGACATTGGCCGCAGTCGTAAGGCTTCAGCGCGCCGGCATTGTAGTCCGTGAAGGTGCCCGGCAGCAGATTCCACTGGTTCTGGCCCGCGGCCGGCGTGTAGATGTAGCCTCCGTTGAAGGCCTCGGTACCGATGAACCGGGCCTTCCAGCCGTAGCCGCCGATCACGTAGCTCACGTCATTCCACGTGACACCGTCCGGCAATGTCAGCGGGTTGTTGGTACCGCTGGCAGGACCGTTGGGGTAGGTCGGCGCGACGCCGCCCTCTACCTTGTTCAGCTTGTACGGGTGCCCGGACATGCCGTACACCTCGGTGTAGTAGTCGGAGTGGCACTCCCCGCAGGTCGCGCCCGTGACGTAGCCGCGGGCGGAGAACTGCACCACCGCGAAGATGTCCTCGGTCTCGTCCTCGCCCGTCAGGCCATCTGCGTCCCTGGCTACACCCTTGATGACGACGCCGGTCAGCGTCCCGTCGGGCGTGGTCCAGTCGTAGGTCATGCCCTGGACGGCAGCCGCGATCGCCACCGGCTCGAGAACTCCGTCCGCCGTGTAGCTGAGGTCGACACCGGTGACACCGACATCATCCGTAGCCGTCCACGCGATCGTCAGAACGCTGGCCGGAAGAACGGCAGCGCCACCGGCCGGAGCCGTCATCGTGATCGTCGGCGCGGTGTTGGCCGGATTAACCGTGATCGTCGAGACTCCGGAAACGCCATTCGCCGTGGCGGAAATGTTGGCCGTTCCACCGGACACGCCCGTGACCAGCCCCACTTGGGCGCTCACCGTGGCCACAGCCTCGTTGTCACTCGAATAGGTAACGGTTCCACAAACGTTGCCAGAAGCATCCAACGCGGCCGAGGCCAGCTGCTGCGTGCCCCCTACATCGATCGTGGCCACGCCCGGCGTAACCGTGACCGTGGCCGTCGTGCACGGGCTCTCGTCGTCGTCCCCGCAGGCGCCGACGCCGGCCACCAGGCCGACCATCGCGACGCCAAGAACGAACTTCTTGAAAGGATGCATACGTCCCCTCTCCTTAGTACACGCCCCTGGGAGGGGCAGCCTCAATTTGCGGCTTGATGCCGCGCGCATGTGTCAGGGGTACTGATTCAGTAAAAATACTGAGTCGAGAAAGTACTTGTGTACCAGCCGCCAAACAAGACCTGTTGGTGGGAATACTTGCTGCCGGGAAGGGTGTTATCGGATCGGCAGACCGGCTACCCGGGCCAGGAGGCCCGGATAGCTCGGCTTGTCGTCAACGTAGATCCGTCAGTTGTCCATCGCGCCCTCGTCGATCCACGTGGCGAGGGTCGTGGCAAAAGTAGCGTCATTCGGACCGTCGTTGTGGTCTGCAATCACCTTCGGCAGCAGAAGGGCCGCCGGATCGACCGAATTGCCGGGAACCACCAACGGGCCGTTGTTGCCATCGGTCAGGACGGCTGTGTAGCTGTCCAGCCTGACACCGGCGAGCTGCGTTGCTGCGCCGTGGCACTGCACGCAGTTGGCCTGACCCGCCTCGAAGTACGGCAGGATGTC
>JBDHBK010000128.1:0-6033 GCA_039592635.1 Gemmatimonadota bacterium | reverse complement strand
CCGCTCGGTCCCCAGATCCGCAGGGGCGTGAGCCGATTCATCGTCGTGCCACCGAGCCAGAACGTGGGGAGGTCGCCCATGTGGTCCACGTGCAGGTGACCGAAGAAGACCTTGTCGATGAAGTCGTACGGGATCTTCTGGGCCGCCAGTCGCTCGTGGCACCCGGCACCGATGTCGAAGATGAACTTGTCGCCGTTGCCCAGGATGTCGAAGATGAACTTGTCGCCGTTGCCCAGCTCGACCAGGAAGCAGGCGGCCGCCTGCTTGGGCCGGGGGCTCGGCATGCCCGTGCCGAGAGCAACTACGCGCATCTCGTCAGGGGCCAGCTCCTCGGAACCCGGGTAGTAGACGTCGCGATCGTCAACCGCGCCGGTGGGAGAGACGTCCTGGGCTACTACCTGGCTGTCGCCAGAACGCCCGACGAGGTAGCCGACGGCGATCGCCACTGCGACGACCAGGACGGCGACAACGGCTCCATTCCTCTTCATACAGCTGCACCTTTCAATCGGGTTTACGAATCGGGTGCAGCAATCAACCGAACGTCCGATACCGAGTCAAGCATCGGGCGGTTCGGCCGGGGCCAGGATCCCGGCGTCGACGACCGCAGTCGGCTAGTTGTTATCGTCTTCCTGACGATTCACGTTCCTGGCGGAGTCCCTCGCTCTGACCACATCGTCCGCTACCAGGGCTGGCCCCTCGAGGAAACCTCCGCTGTCGCCCGACTTGAAATGGATGGCCTGGTTCATCCAGACAGCCACGGGTTCACCATCGCGAAGAGCGGGTTCGAAAACGATGGCCTCGCCCACTTGCTGCGCCGCGCGGTCGAAGACGTCGTAACCGCTGGACTTCAGTACCCGGGTGGCACCGACGGAGCCATCTCGTGCCACGTAGACCCACAGGATGGCAGTCACGTCGAGGCCCGTGTCGCGGTAGCCCGACGGATAGACTCTGCGGAGAACGTGGCCGAGTTCTTCGCCATTCGTAATCGTGGGTTCCACGTCGCGAGCGACAAACACGGGGCCATCGGCGGGATCGGGGTCCTGCGCGAAAACACGTTGCGCGGGCAGCAGCGCGAGCAGCACGAGGGCCGGGACGAAGCGCCTGAGTCCGGGCATGATATCCTCCTTCGCGAGGGGCGCGGCACTGTGGGGATCACGGGCAATATAGTCGAAATGTGACAACCGAGCCGCCCCCCCACTATCCTGTGCCTCCCAATAGCCAACTCGATGAAAGGGCAAATGAGTCATGAACAGGATTACCCTCGGCCTCAAGGCCGCCCTGCTAACGGCCGTCATCCTCGGTACCAGCATGGTCGGCCCCACACCTGCCGATGCGCAGGTCGCCGACGTCGGACAGGGCCGCGCGGTCCTCATCACCGGCGCGAGCTCCGGCATCGGACTCAAGACGGCCGAGGTGCTCGCCGCGAACGGATTCTTCGTGTACGCCGGCGCGCGCAAGCAGGCGGATATCGACATGCTGAACGCGATCGACAACGTCCAGGGTGTCCGTCTCGACGTGAACGTGCAGGAGGAGATCGACGCGGCGGTTGAAACGATCAAGGCCGGCGGCCGCGGCCTGTACGGTCTGATCAACAACGCGGGTGTAGTGATCCTCGCTCCGCTGGTCGAAGTGACCGAGGAGGATCTCGAATTCCAGATGAACGTGAACGTGTACGGCCCATACCGGGTGACAAAGGCGTTCGCGCCGCTGCTCATCGAGAGCGAGGGCCGAGTGGCCACGACCGGATCGATCTCTGGAATCGGGACGTGGGGACTGGGAGGCCCGTATACCATGAGCAAGCATGCGGTGGAGGCCTACACCGACGTGCTGGCGATCGAGCTAGCCTCTCTCGGCGTCGAGGTCGCGGTGGTCGAGCCCGGCAATTACAGGTCGCGGATCACCGAGAACATGATCGAGCGCATGCGCGAGAAGGGATACTCGACCGAGGGATCGATGGCGAAGGAACAGCTCGACCAAGTCCTCTCCGGGCCGGCCGATCGTGGCCGATTCAAGGAACCGGACGAGGTGGCCGACGCATTTCTGCACTTCCTCACGTCCGACAGCCCGAAGCGGCGCTACATGGTCGTGCCGAACGAGGGGGAAGCCAACTTCACGATCCGGGCCCACATACGCAGGCTCGTGCAACTCAACGAAGACCAGCCGTACGAGTTCACGCGCGATGAGCTGATGGCGATGATCGACGAGGCGATGGCGGCCGAGAACGACTGACCGCCTTCATGCAGGAGGGGAGGTCGGGCGTGCGTTCCGATCTCCCCTTCGAACTGGCTCTACCCTCCCACCAGCAGTCCTCCCAGAAAGCTCCACCGCCCGCCCTGCCCCGACCCGTGTCCGGTCTCCACCGCCTTGTCCGCATACGTGGATGAGTGATCAAGCCACAACCAAGGACACGAGGAGGAACCATGAGCACAGTGACCAGCCCCGTCGACAACGGTGTCAACGTCGAGGCCCTGCTTGGCGCCCGCGAAGCCCTCACCGCCATGCCAGAAGCCGCCCAGTTCACGTGGCGCGCCACCTGCGAGTGGGTGAACGGAACGCACAGCCGCTCCCGCGTGGAAGGGTTCTTCGGACTCGGCGAGGAGCAGAAGCACCGCACGGAGTTCACGTACGACGCCGATCACCCCGAGATCTTCGCGTCCGAGGACCATGGAGCCACTCCGGTCGAGCTCGTCCTGGCCGGACTCGCGAGTTGCCTGACGGCGGGCGTCGCCTCGGTAGCCCAGAACCGTGACATCCAGCTGAACTCGGTAACGGCGACCCTCGAGGGTGGAATGGACATCCAGGGAATCCTCGGCATCGATCCCGACGTCCGAAACGGCTTCAGTGGCATCAAGGTCACATACGACATCGATGCCGACGCCACACCCGAGGAAATCCGGGCCGTGGTCGCCCAGTCGCAGAAGCGATCGGCCGTATACGACGTCATCACCAACCCGACCAACGTCACGGTCGAGGTCAACTGAGCGGCCGGAGACCCTGGAGAAGACCGTGCGTACTTCGACCGTAGTCCTCGGAGCCGGCCACGCCGGCCTGGCCATGAGCCGCTGCCTCACCGAACGCTCGATCGACCACGTGGTCCTCGAGCGCGGTGAGGTGGCGAACACCTGGAAGACCGAGCGTTGGGATTCGCTGCGCCTGCTCACGCCGAATTGGCTGAGCCGGCTGCCCGGTTACGGCTACGAGGGTGACGATCCGGACGGGTTCCGGACGATGCCCGAGACGATCGCCTTCCTGGAGCGGTACGCCGAGGTGATCTCCGCTCCGGTGCTGACCGGTACGACGGTGACTTCCGTGCGCCGGGCGCTCGATGGGTACGAAGTCGTGACGGACCGCGGGACCTGGCGGTGCCAGGCCGTCGTGATCGCCACGGGGGCGTGCAACATCCCGAACGTCCCCGCGGTGGCAGAGGCACTGCCGAGCGGGATCGACACCGTGACCCCGAAGGACTACCGGAACCCCGACCAGCTCGAGCAAGGTGGAGTGCTGGTCGTTGGCGCCTCCGCCTCCGGGGCGCAGATCGCGGAGGAGATTCACCGCTCGGGCCGGCCGGTCACCCTGGCCGTCGGAGAACACATCCGGGTGCCGCGGGTCTATCGAGGCCGGGACATCAAGTGGTGGATGGACGCCGCCGGCGTGCTCGATGACCGCTACGACGAAGTGGACAACGTCGTGCGCGTTCGGAACGTGCCCTCCCTGCAGCTCGTGGGCTCTGAGGACCGCAGGAATCTCGACCTCAACCGCCTGACGGATATCGGCATCAAGTTGGTCGGCCGGCTCGTCGGCGTGCAGAACGGGAAGGCGCAGTTCTCGGGCTCGCTGCCCAACCAGTGCGCGATGTCCGATCTCAAGATGAACCGATTGCTGGATCGAATCGATGAATGGGCCACCGAGAACGCGCTCGATGGAGAAGTCGATGCGCCACACCGATTCGAGCCCACCCGGGTCGAGGCATCTCCACCACTGGGCGTGGACCTCGGCGGGATACGAACCGTTCTCTGGGCTACCGGATACCGGCCCGACTACTCCTGGCTCGACCTGGAGGTCCTCGACCTGAGGGGTCGCATCCGGCACGACGGAGGTGTCGTCGAGTCGCCCGGAGTCTACCTCCTGGGCATGCCGTTCCTCCGGACCCGCAAGTCGAGTCTCATTGATGGCGCCGGCGACGATGCCCGCTTCCTGAGCGGCCACCTGGCGGCCTATCTGGACAGTACGATTGCGCGGCCGGGGCTCGCGCTCCGAAGCGCCTGAGGGGGAATTCCGATGGCTACACCGATCAGTCGGACTCACTACGATGTCGTGATTGCCGGAGCCCGGTGCGCGGGCGCTTCGACAGCCATGCTGCTGGCCCGCGCCGGACTTCGGGTCCTCGCGGTCGACCCGACCAGGCGTGGCACCGATACGCTGTCCACGCACGCGCTGATGCGGGGCGCCGTGCTCCAGCTGCACCGCTGGGGCGTGCTGGAGGCCGTCCGAACATCCGGGACGTCGCCCATTCGCAGCACCACGTTTCACTACGGCCCCGAGACCATCGAAATACCGATCAAGGAGCGGGACGGTGTCGAAGCCCTCTTCGCGCCGCGGCGCACCGTGCTCGACGCGGCGCTCGTCGGCGCGGCCCTGGAGGCCGGCGCCGAGATCGTCCACGGACAGTCGGTGGTGGACCTGATCCGAGACGACCACGGCAGAGTTCGTGGCGCCAGGATCGCGGGCGCCGATCGACAGGTTATCGATGTCGAGGCAGACCTCGTGATCGGAGCGGACGGTATCCGGTCGAAGATCGCGCGGATTCTGGGGATCGGGTTTGACTCCACCTCGTCCCACACCACGGCCTCCATCTACGGGTATTGGAATGGCCTGGGCCTGGAGGGCTACCACTGGTACTACGATCTCGGCGCCGCCGTGGGATCGATTCCCACCAATGATGGTGAGACGTGCGTGTTCGCTTCGGTGTCCCCTGAGCGGTTCGAGGCCCGCCGTGGCGAAGGTCTGGAGGCACTGTACCGGGAGGCGCTGAGCGAGGTTTCGTCAGACCTGGCCCATCGCGTCGCCGGCAGCGGGGGCCCCGGAAAGCTAAGGGCGTTCGCGGGCCACCACGGATTTTTCCGCCAGGCCACCGGACCGGGTTGGGCGCTGGCGGGCGATGCCGGCTACTTCCGGGATCCGATCACGGCGCACGGCATAACCGATGCGCTTCGCGAATCGGAGTTCCTGGCCCGGGCCATACTGGAAGGTGACGACCATGCCCTGTTCGAGTACCGAACGCAGCGCGACGAACGCGTGCGCGGGTTCTTCGACATCACCGACCAGATCGCCTCCTTCGAGTGGGACATGCAGTTGGTCAAGGACCAGCATCTGGTTCTCGCCCGCGAGATGAACTCCCTGGTCGACACGACGCGGACGCTGGACCTGGAACTGTCCGCGCCCCTCCCCATCCCCGGCTGAAGGGAATACCCACCATGAAGGCAACCGTCGGCGACACGGCTTCGCGCAGTATCACGCTTACCGACCGGCACGTGGAGGCTTTCGCCGAGATCAGCGGGGACAGGAATCCTCTGCACTTCGACGAAGGCTTCGCCAGCAAGACGAAGTTCGGTCGGCTGGTGGTCCAGGGTGGGCTGACCACGGGCCTGCTTCACGCCCTCGTCGCGATGGACATGCCCGGCCCGGGAACGGTATTCCTTAGCCAGAACTGGAGATTCACGGCTCCCGTGTTCATTGGCGACACGATCACTGCCAGGGCCAGGGTGCTGAGTGTTCACGACTCCAAACCAGTCACGCAGATGGCGTTCGAGGTCGTTCGGGGCGATGACGAGCCAGTACTGGAGGGCGAGGCGTGGTGCTACACCTTCAGTCCGGATCCGACAAACCCCTGAGAGCTCTCAGTCGGCCAGGGCGAGGTACCGCCCTGCGACGGTCTCGATCGCAAACCGCTGCACGCTCTCTTCCAGGATCGGAGGCGGGTCCGCCAGTACCCGATCGATGGCCGCCGCCAGGCTGTCCGCGTCCAGGTCGGCG
>JBDHBK010000127.1:0-5847 GCA_039592635.1 Gemmatimonadota bacterium | reverse complement strand
TTTGCTAGCCCAATAGTCTACGTCGTTGACGGCATGGGTGAAGATGACTCTTGGCATGGCTGTTCACTCCCTGGTTGAGGTCGTTCCAACGGTCGGTGCATGATTTCTCGACATCCAACCACTCAATATCTGTTATCCCTGGATCTGATGAGAGGAAGGTGGTGTTCTCCCAACAGCCATCTCGCCGCAGGAAGACCATGCGACTGAACGTAGAATCGTCGAGCGTGGGAGGAGGCTCGCGATAGCCGTAGACGCGCTTGAAGAGACTCATTGATCAGCCAATCTCGAGCCCGACCCGATACTGGGCTGCCAGCGGCACAGTGTCGCGTCCGGCCATCTGCCCGCTCACGCGAGGAACCTCCGTACAACCAGGGACCACGCGGCGATGCTGAGGAGCGTGTACCAGCCCAGGAACTTCTGGTACCGCGGCGAGGCGACGAACACCCCCACAGTCCAGAGAATGAAGTAGTGCCCGACGAACGGGATGTAGAACGGAGGGTCGAACAAGCCTCCGCGGAGCGCCGTGACCCACACATCCGCAACGGCGAAAGCAGCAAATGAGCCCAGAAACCACTGACGGTTGCTTGTGTAGACAGCCGCCCAACCCTCGTTCGGGGACTTGTGGGGTGGATACAGGAACACCACGGGAAGGTACAGGGCCACCGACCATAGGATGAGCGACAGGAACAGGGTGAAGCTCCATACTTCATGGCCGCGCCAGGAGAACAGCACCCACCAGTTCAGGACCAGATTGAGGAAGACTGCAGCGGTCCACACCATATGGACCGAGTCGATCGGCGCCTGCCTTCGCTCGTGCACCGCCTGGGCTAGGCCGCTCAGGAGCTGAGCGATCCCGAGGCCCACGACGATTGAAATCAGGACGGAGATGAACTCGAATTCGCTCACCGGGGCGACCTGTCATTGATAGGTTTCAGCCTCAATGCCGGAGCCCCTCGAGAAAGTCCCGGGCGATCACGACGGGGGGCAGCTCCGGGTCGGCCCCACCCCACATCTCGAGGAACCGGCTGTAGGCCTCCCCGGCTTCGGCAGGTCGATCTGTGGCCCGGTAGAGATTCCCCAGGCGATACAGCATGGCCGGGCCGAACTCGCGCCAGGATTCCTCGGCCAAGAAGCGCTCCGCCTGCTCAATGTCACCGGCCCGTTCAGCGAGGTGGGCCAGGAGAACCGGATCGGCCCCGGTGCCATCGTCACGGGCGGCGAGAAGGCGATTCATCTGCCTGAGGGGATCTTCGGTCCAGTAGTCCGGAACGGGGACGTTCATGGGGCCGTCCCAGATCAGTGAAGCGCTGGTGCGGTCGAGGCCGAATGCACCCACCCACGCCAACGCGGCGGCCTGGAGCTGAGACTGGATCGCAGAGGGAAACTCGTCTGCGGCGGTCCGAACCGCCTCCCACCGCCCAGCTCGCAGCATCGCGGTCACGCGGCGGAAGTCGTCGGGCTCCAGGTAGCGGATCGCGATGTCAGCGAGGGTTTCCGGTTGAGCCGACAAGGCGAGGATCCGCCCTGGTCCCGCCGCGAAGGGGTCGGGTACGCGCCCTGCCAACTCCGGGGGAATTTCGGCCTCGGGGTCGAGCAGAAGTAGTCGGAGTATGCTCGCAGCGGCCCATCGGTCATCCTCCCCGGCGATGCCCCGGTACTTTTCGACGAGGTTCCGTACGCGTGCCGTGTCGCCCCGGAACAGGGCTCCCTCAATCCCGTGGATGTAATACGGTGCGAATTGGGGTTCGAGGTCGACTGCCCGGTCGAACCCGAGGAGCACCTCCTCGCGCGTGCCGCCACGAATGTCGTTCAGATGGAAGAGGAAGTCCGAGAGCTGATACCATCCCTCGGCGTCGTCCGGGTAACGAGCGACGAATTCGCGCAGCCGGCGGGGCCCGTCTGCATCCCTCTCCGCGTAGTCGATGATGCCCGCCTCGGCGAGGGTGGCGTCCCGCTGCGACATACCATCGAGCAGGGGTCCGATCGCGAGGCGAGCAGCCTCGAGCGTGTCAGGAGGGAGGCCCGTCCACCACCCCAGCGCCTGGGCCCGCCGCATTACTGCAAGACCGAAGGTCGAGTCGGCTTCGACGGCGCGCTCCAGAAACGGCTGTGCAGCCACGAACTCGGCGCGCCGGTAGAGGGCCTCGCCCTGGAGGTAGAGACGCAGCGCCGGCACGGACGAGGTTGTGAGGCTGGCCAACCGGGCGCCCGTCGCTCCGACGTTCTCGGAACCAAGCAGGCTTCGAGCAACGGAGACAGAAAGACGATCCACGAGGTCCAGGATCTCGTCGGCCGGTCCCTGGACCCCCGGGACGCTGAGCTCGGCCCCCGATTCCAAATCGTAGAGCTCCACGTTGATTCGGATGTCGCCAGCCGCGGCAACCAGGCTACCGACCAACGCGTGGGTCGCACCAGTGGAAAGGGCCGTCGCGAGGACGGCATCCAGGTCCGGCCTTGAATCAGACCCGACCATTTCATCCCAGCGGGCAAGTACCGTGCGACTTGCAATGGCGCGGATGTCACCGAGACCGTCGAGGTTCGTGGCCAGCAACTCGACCATGCCCTCACGGTAGACCTCGAGGTCCGGACTCGTGGTGGTGAACGGCAGCGACGCGATTCGAACACCTGCTGCAGGCCCGTCTACCTCTGTGGTGTCGTCCGAAGACCGGTCAGTGATCAGAACGTAGAGGCCCGCCGAGCCGAACAGAAGCGACAGGGCGACGAGGCCTCCAAGCAGCGTACGTCCCCAGGTAAGGTGAGGGAGATGCCCGTGGAGAATGGCGGTGAATGCCTCTTTCGGGGCGACCTCCCAGTCACCCGGGAGTTCACCGGTCTCCTCCCGTCGCGTAGTGTCAGGATCCGCCTGGACCCAGGCGGTCGCGGCCACGAACACCAGGCCGATGCCCAGCAGGACGAGAACACCAGGCCCGACCCATGAGGGCAAGGGGAGGATATCGCCCACGACGTCGACGACCTGCAAGATCAGCCACGAGGCGCCCAGGTACCCGACGGCTACGCTCCCTACCCGCGTGCGTCGGCCGGCTCCGTGAGGTTCTCGCATACCGGGCGGCTCCGTGGACAGGGCGGCAAGCATGAGCCGTGAGTATCATCGGCTCAGTGACGGACCCCGAGACGTTGTTCGGAAGGAGTATGTCACGCAAGTCACGAACCGGGAAAACCAGGAACTTCTGAGCCAGGGCGCGCGGTCTAACCGCGTCGCGGTATAGCTGACTGGGGGAGGTGCGAAGCCGCCGGGCAAGTTCTCGTTTGCTCAGGCCACTGTCTGCTCCAGGGGCGTGTTAGGAAGTGCGAGCGATTGGGATCACGCAGAGATCTCAACGTATGAGGAGGAACTCTGCGGTTCTGGAACGGGTTCGCCCTGTTCTCGAAGCCCGGCGACGTGGAGTTCAATCGCCTGGCGCATCCTCTGCTCGACCTCAGACTCCGTAGATCCGGTCGCAACGCACCCCGGGAGGTCTGGCGAATAGGAGGAATAGCCGGTGTTCGTAGCCTCCATCACGATCAAGTAGCGTTTCGTCACTTGAGCCCTGCCTGCTTGAGGACGCTGTCGAGGGTTCCGGCCGCGAGATCGTGGCTCCGCTTCCCGGCCACCGTGACCAACCCTCGCTTCACCGGGTGCTTATACTGGCGGTGGCTTTCTCGGGTCCGGACAAGGTACCACCCGTCTCGCTCAAGAAGCTTGATTGCGTCGCGCACCTTCAATGAGAACACCGCCTCTGAGGAACCACAGCTGACTCTGCTGTGACTCTAGAGGCGAAGCCTCAACATCTTCCTAACGGCTGGAATTCAGCGGCCAGGCCGTGGGCGAAGCCCGCGGTCTGGTCCGGCCCCGTGCGTTGTGCAGGCCGCCTTCGGCGTTCCGCATCTGCAGGTGGAAGCGGCCGCCCACGGTCAGGCCCACCTCGGAGATCGGGACGTCCATTCCCTCCGGCGCCGACCACTTCTTGAGGTGCTCGGGCTGGGTCCACGCATAGAACACGATCTCCGGATCGGCGGCGATCACACGCTTGACCTCCAGGGTCCCTGCGGTCCGGGTCGTCTTTCCTCTTCCTCCTCGTCCACGGGTTTCGGCGTCTGGGCGGGTCATGATTGTGATCGGGAGTGCAGTCCAAAACGACCGAGGGCCCGGCGAACACTTGTTCACCGGGCCCCTGATCAGCGGTTCAGCGAACGGCCGTTCTTCAGTCCACCCAGTCCGCGATGAACAGGTTCGTCTCCCGCGCGATCTCGTTCCCCCGGTTGGAGGCGAAGATCAGCTTCGTCCCATCCGAGTTGAACATCGGGAAGCCGTCGAAGTCGCCCGAGAAGGTGATCTGCTCGAGGCCTGAGCCATCGACGTTGATGGCCCACAGGTCGAACTCGCGTCCGCTCGGGTCCCCGAGGTTCGACGAGAAGATGATCCGCTCTCCATCGGGGAACATGTACGGGCCGAAATTCGCGGCGCCGTTGTCCGTGAGCTGCACCTTGTTCGACCCGTCGGTGTCCATCACGAAGATGTCGAGCTGTGAGGGGCGGATCAGCCCCTGTGCGAGCAGCCGCTGGTAGTCCGCCAGCTCGTCGCCATCGGGGTGGCTGGCCCGGTACACGATCTTCGTCCCGTCGTACGAGAAGAACGGACCGCCGTCGTAACCCGGAGAATCCGTCAGACGGGTCACCTCGGACCCGTCCATGCGCATCTTGTAGATATCCAGGTCGCCGTCGCGGGCCGAGGTGAACACGACCCACTCTCCGTCGCGGGATACCGTCGCCTCCGCGTCATACGCCGGGGTGTCCGTGATCTGCGCCAGGTTGGAACCGTCGGCATCGGCCACGAAGATGTCGTAGTCCTCGTACAGGGCCCAAACGTATCCCTGCGACATGTCGGCCTCGGGCGGGCACGCCTCGCCGCCCAGGTGCGTGGACCCGTACACGATCTTTTCGTTGCCGGGGAAGAAATAGCCGCAGGTGGTCCGGCCCAGGCCGGTGCTCACCAGGCGGAGGTCCGACCCGTCCGGCCGCATGGTGTACTGCTGGTCGCACTCGGCGTCCCGTGGCGTGGCCTGGAACATGATGAACTCGTCGTTCGTGCTCCAGTAGGCCTCTGCGTTCTGCCCGGCGAACGTGAGCTGCTTGAGAGAGGCAAAGTGGCGCTCTTCCTCCAGAATCAGGTGATCTGCCGGCTCGGAGCCCGTCTTGAAGGGAGCCTCGGCGACGACGCTCAACTCGCCGGAACCTTCATACCCGGATTCCGCGGTCTCGCCGTTGTCCGCCTGCCCGCCACACGCCGCCGCTGCGACGAGTCCCATGATCCAGCCATATCGAGCTCGCTTCATGAACCCAGTTCCTCCCCAATGATCCACGTGATGTCCTCCACTATGTCGTCCCACGCCACCTCGTCCGACTTGGTGACCGTGATGAAATTGTCCACAATGAGGAGCGCCCGCACGCCGGTCACTCCGAACAGGCGGGTCGCCAATTCGTCGTCGCCTGCTTCGTCGGCGCCGAAGTACGAACGGCTTCTCGTGCCGAGAGACGCTCCGTCCACCACGAATTTCGCCGCGTTCGGATTGGGCGTTCCCTGCACTGTGATGTCGGTTTGAGACATCGAACCTGCTCCTCCTGTGCTCCCGTCCTCGGAAAACGGGCCGGGAATGTATCGCCCCGCCGGTGGCGCGTCATCTTTCGTGTCCAGAAGCACCGGAGATCAGGTTGCTGCGCCGCCAATCGCCTCGTCCAGCATGCGAGTGGCCGCACCCATCAGGTCCCGGCTCAGGGACAAGGGTGGCGAGAGAGAGATGACGTTGCCGGCCGGTCCTCCAGCCAGAACGATCCACCCGCGGCGCAATG
>JBDHBK010000126.1:0-5871 GCA_039592635.1 Gemmatimonadota bacterium | reverse complement strand
CCGTCTCCGCTCACGATGCTCAACGTCAGCGTCGTCCCGGGGCCCGGGTCGCTGGGATTGCTATCGCCACAGCCAACGAACGCCGCCGACACCAGGAGGGCCAGGGCACCTGTGCGCAGTCTCGTCATGGGGTGTTCACTCCAAGTATCTGTTGGGCGCCGGGCCGTCACTCTGGTCCGGATGCACGTAATCGGGTGCCAACCGGGCAATATCGGTGCCGTCGGCAGCTCGCGACGCGGTGCGCTTCAATACACTCGCTGCGCGGGCTAGAACACGCGAATCTTCAGGGGGTTCCCGCATCGCCCACACGTCGCGGGCGTTTTCCATTCGTCGCTTTTTGCACGGTCCCAATGCCGACTTCCCGATGACACCCGGGAGGCGCCCGTGGTCACATCAGGACGGCTGTGGCCAGTCCGAGAAGGAGAAAGAAGCCCCACAGATCGGTCAGGGTGGTGACGAAGGGGGACGAGGCCACGGCGGGGTCCACACCGATCCGCTCGAGAAAGATGGGGATGAAGGCGCCCGCGAACGAGGCGACGACAAGGCTGCCCCACATCGCCAGGAGAACGACGACGCCGAACATGATCCCGGCGTCGGTGAACAGGAATCCCAGCACCGCCGCCAGGACTCCGATGACGAGTCCGTTCACCAGCCCGACGACGAGTTCCTTCCAGATCACCCCCAGGCGCTCCCCCACGGTCTCCTCCGAGAGCGCGATTCGACGGATCGTAACGGCCAGGGCCTGGGTGCCGGCGTTGCCGCCCACACCGGCGATGACCGGCATGGCGACGGCCAGCAGGGCCATCGCCTCGATGGTGCTCTGGTAGACGAACACCACGGACGAGGCCACGACGGCAGTGACCACGCTGAGAATCAGCCAGGGAAGACGGCTCTTGATCGCGTCGCCCGTCGTGCCCCGCACCTCTTCTTCGTCGGACACGGCGGCGAACCGGAAGATATCCTCGGTAGCCTCCGCCTCCACCACGTCGATCACGTCGTCGAAGGTGATCCGGCCCACCAGTCGTCCGAGCGCATCCACGACGCCGAGGGAAGCGAGGTTGTAGCGGGAAAGGGTCTTCCCGACTTCCTCCTGGTCGGTATCGACGGTGACGACGGCGGGCGGCTCCTCGGTGAGGTCGACGATCGGCACCGCCGGCTCGGCGATGACCAGGTCCCTGAGCGCGACCACCCCCCGGAAGGTGCCGTCCGGCTCTACCACGAAGATCGTGTAGAAATCGAAGTCCTCGTGGGCCTGCCTCCGGATTTCGGCGATCGCCTCACCGGCCGTGAGCTGGGTCGAGACGGAGAGAACCTCCCGGGTCATCAGCCCGCCGGCCGATTCCTCCGGAAAAGTGAGGAGTTCTTCGATTTCCGCCGCTTCTTCATCCGCTACGGCCGCCAGGACCCGGGCCTGCTGCTCGGGCTCGAGGTCGCCGATGACATCGGCGGCATCGTCGTCCGCCATCTCGTGGACGATCTCTGCGGCGCGCTCGGGCTCGAGCTGGAGCAGGAGCTCTCCGGGACGCTCGACTTCCTCCATCTCGGCGAGCGCGTCCGCCGCCACGTCCGATGGCAGATGTTGAAACAGCGACAGCCGTTCCTCGTCTTCAAGGTGCTCGAGGAGGTCCGCCAGGTCACTGGCGTGCACACCCTGAAGGGCTTCGCGCAGGCTCTCGTAGTCGCGCGCCGCGAGAAGGCCGAGCACCTGCTCCAGGGCCTGTTCCAGCTGGGTGGTCTTGTCGCTCATCGGTCGTCCAACGAAGGTTGCGCGCCAGCCAACTCAGGCACGGCCATCCCGGCGGACAGGATCACCTTGAATCCCTCCTCCACCGTCATGTCCAGCCTGTGCACCCGGCTGCGCGGGACGAAGAGCAGGAAACCCGAGGTCGGATTGGGCACCGTGGGTACGAATACCGCGACCGAAGGCTCTCCAATCACACCCTCGACCTCGCGTGCCGCATCTGCGGTCTCGAATACCAGCGTATGAGATCCGGGTGAAGGATACTCGATCATGGCACAGTGCCGGAAGAGCTTCTGGTCACGGGTCAGGACGGCTTCGAACACGTGCGAGGAAGCTCTGTACAATCTGCGTGCGACCGGGACGCGATTCGCCACCGCGTTCCAGACTCTAAGCGCCCGCCTGCCCATCGCTTTCTGCGACGCCCAGCCCACGACGATCAGGAGCACGACGAGGGCCACGACCCCCAGGCCGCGAGGCTCGAAGCCGTAGATCCGGGGAAGGTACCGGCCAATGATGGGATCCAGCTTCAGAAACAGCCACGAAAGGACCCACACCGTGACGCCGATCGGCGCGATCACGATCAGTCCCGTCATGAGGTATCGTCTGAGACGCTGTCCGATCCGCTGCATGTCGGCTGCCTGCTCTCGTTGCCGGGTTCGTGTACGCTAAGGCTAGCCGTCGACGATGGATCGGAGCAACTCCTCCTGCAGCGTGAACATCGGTGCGGTCTCCCTCTGGGGGCCTTCGGGGTGATCCAGGCCAGCGACGTGAAGAGACCCGTGCACGACCAGCCTGAGGATCTCATCCTGCTCGAACACGCCGTGCTCGGCCGCGTTGGCGGCGGCGACCTCAGGGGAGATGTAGACGTCGCCCATCAGCGTGCTGCCCTCACCCAGTTCGAACGCGATCACGTCCGTGGACCGGTCGCGTTCGAGATAGTCACGGTTGAGGATGCGGATCTCTGACGCCGACAGGAACGTGTACGACACCTCTCCGTCGAAATCCCCCTGTGACGCGAACGCGGCCAGGGCGGCCCGTCTCAGGGTCGGTTCACGTTCCTCGAGGCCGGGCCATTCCTCGAGCCGGTTGAAGTGCAGGACCAGTGGCATGGCAGACCGCGACGGATCAGGCCGGCTTCACGCCGGCCCCCGGTCCGTCCTCCTCATCCTCCACCACCGGAGGCTTCGCCACGGCCTGGATCCCCGAGGGATACTCGATCCGGCGGTGGTACATGCCGATCAGTACTCGCGCGAACTCGGCTTTCGCAATCTCCAGATCCCGCAGAGTGAGCGGACACTGGTCCAGCTGGTTCTCAGCGATTCGGGCGTTGACCAGGTGGTCGATCGTGGCGCGGATCTTGTCCGGCGTCGGGTCCTGGAGAACACGGGTCGCCGATTCGATCGCATCGGCCAGCATGACGACCGCGGTCTCCCGGCTCTGGGGCTTCGGCCCCGGGTAGGCGAAGTCGGACGGGTCGAGATCGAGATCCGGCTCCGCTTCACGCGCCTTGTCCAGGAAGAAGGATATCATAGTCGTGCCGTGGTGCTCCCGAATGAAGTCGTGGATTACCCTGGGCAGACGGTGTTCGGACGCGAGGCGGAGCCCTTCCTTCACGTGATCCCTTATGATCGCGGCGCTGCGACGCGGGGGCAGCCGATCGTGCGGATTCCGGCCGCGGGGCTGGTTCTCCACGAAGAACTGCGGGTTCGCCATCTTGCCGATGTCGTGGTAGTAGACGCCGGCCCTCACGAGCAGCGGGTTCGCCCCGATTCCGAGGCAGGCGGCTTCCGCCAGGTTCGCCACGTTGATGGAGTGAGCGTAGGTGCCGGGCGCCTCGCGGGAGAGCTCGCGGAGCAGCGGGGCGTTGAGGTCGCTGAGCTCCAGGAGCGTCTGATCGGTGCTGACGCCCGTCAGCTTCTCGAGGGCCGGAATGAGTGCGGCCACCGCGAGCACGGTGCACAGCGTGGCGCTCACACCTCCCCAGAACAGAGCCTGCAGGATCTCCCGCACCGGGAGCGAGCGGAGAAGAACGATCGCTACGCCCGCCATGAAATAGGCGCCACCGATCAAAGCGATGAGCACCCAGCTGTGGCTGCGTCGGCGCACCCGCCGGATCCCGAGAGCCCCGGCGCCGCCGGCCGCGATCATCTTGAACGGAACGCTCACCGCCGCGAGTGCAAACACCGCCTCGCCAAGCAGGACGATCTGCCCCCCGACCACCGCCGCGACCACGGCCACCGCCACGAAACCGATGAGCCCGTCGTACAGCGCCCCCACCAGGAGCGCGAGCAAGGCTACCGGGATGAGCTCGGATGGATAGCCTGCCTGTTGAATCAGGCTGGCCGACACCATGACCAGTGCCACCAGTCCCATGACGATCAGGTACGCGCGCACGTCCCGGTATATCGCCGGCCTGAACATCAGGATCACGGCCGCCAGCAGTGCGATGAGGATCCCCGTGTACAGGATGCTACCGGCGTCCGCCAGGCGACGGCTCGTGCTACCGGCCAGTCCCCTGCTCACCAGTTCGGCGTTGTAGGCGCCCAAACGATGCAGGTCACGGCTTCCTACCCTCTCGTGAGCCGTCACGATGCGCTCGCCCTCGAGGATCACGTCCGACACCGTATCGACCGCCGCCCGGGCCTGCTCGCGGGCCGTCCGCGTCGCCAGGTCGTCCGGAAGCAGGGTCGGTTTACGGAAGCGGATCAGCAGGGTCGAGTAGACCTGAAAACCATCGACGGAGACGTCCTGCGGGGCATAGACGAGCGCGTCCTCGTGGAACCGATTCAGCGTGGTGATCGAGTCCCTCGCCACCAGCCGGTCCATATCGCCGCGCACGCTCACGTATCCCGACTGCCCGCCGGAATCCATCAACGCCGCCACGCCGGCCGGCAGGAGCGCACGGAAGGCCGTCTCGATCGAGCTGCGCAGCGCCGCCCGCCGCAACGGATCGGCGAGGTAGTCGAGCTGGGCGTCGGTCACCGTCAGGCCGTTCGATCGGAGAAAATCGCGCGCGGCCGCTCGATCGGTGGATTCCGGACTCGACCCGAACACCGAATCGGCTTGTTCGAAGAAGAGCCCCACGTTGGCCAGCGCCGTGTCCGCGGCGGCGACGTCCAGGATGTAGACCTGGAGCACTACCCGTTCGGCATCCTCCCGCTCCCGCGCCAACTGGTCCGGCCGCTTAGGCACCGCGAATTCGAACGCGGCGATCACGTCCTCCGTGGCGACCGCTCCCTCCTGCACGTCCACGGTCTCCGGAAGGGTGTGGTTTCGGAACAGGAGCGGAACCGCGACGGCGATCGCCACCACAACGAGTACGCGAAAGCCGTGGTGGAAGAGCTGGTCCCGCCAGCCCTCGCCAGGCCGTCGGTCGATCGCGCGAGCCGCGTCGCGCCACGTCTCCCGGAACCGGGCCGCACTCATCCGCCCTGCCTCGTATCGTTGTCGTGATTCGCGTACGCCCGAATGATCTCCTTCACCAGTCGGTGCCGCACGACATCCGATTCGCTCAAGTACACGAAGTCGATCCCGTCTACCGACGTGAGGATCTGCTCGATTTCCAGCAGGCCCGACTCCTGCGGGCGAGGGAGATCGATCTGGGTCTTGTCACCGGTGATCACCGTCCGCGAGTTCAGGCCGAGTCTGGTAAGGAACATCTTCATCTGGGCCGTCGTGGCGTTCTGCGCCTCATCCAGAATCAGAAAGGCATCCGAGAGGGTTCGCCCGCGCATGTAGGCCAGGGGTGCGATCTCGATAGTGCGCTCCTCGATCGCGCGGCGCATCCGATCCGCTGGAAGCATATCCTCCAGCGCGTCGTACAGCGGCCTCAGGTAGGGATCCACCTTGTCGCGAATGTCGCCGGGAAGGAACCCCAGCGCCTCGCCCGCCTCCACCGCCGGACGCGTCAGAATGATCCGGCGCACGCGTTTTCTGGCCAGGGCATCGACAGCCATCGCCACGCCCAGGTAAGTCTTCCCGGTCCCCGCGGGTCCGATTCCGACCACGATATCGTTCTTTCGTATGGCAGATAAGTATTCCTTTTGCCCCTTGGACTTAGGTCGAATGACCTTACGTGCTCCCGGAAGTGCGACGACCTCCTCATCCGACTCCGGCACCGGAGTGAGAGG
>JBDHBK010000125.1:5887-10517 GCA_039592635.1 Gemmatimonadota bacterium | reverse complement strand
GGACGATGTCGGGACCCTCGCGCTGGATCCGCCGCGCCGCCGCTTCTCCCTCCTGGTGGCAGGTTCCGCACAGCTCCGGGACGTTTCGCGGGTAGGTGGGAGAGGTCGGGTTCGTCTGATCCGCGGTGGCGTGCCGGTCGTGGCAGTCGAGACAGACGGGTGCGTCGGCGACGCCCTCGGCCGCGAGACGGCCGTGTGTGCTGGCCTGAAATTGCTGCACGGGCCCGGCATGGCAGATCGCGCAGTCCACCGGTGAACTGACGGTCTCGCAAGGCCGCTCGTCGAAGCCCACGCTCACGTCGGTGTGACACTGGGCGCAGGTCGTGCCCCGGTGCTCGCCGGCGCTGAACGGGCCCTCGTCCACGAACATCGAGACGGTGTCTCCTTCGAAGTCGGTGCCCGTCAGCTCCGGGTCGGAATGGCATTCCAGGCAGTCCGCGTTCGCCACCCCCGCATCGTAGAACACACGCCGGATCTCGTGCGGCTGGTGGCAATCCACGCACGCCGGGATCATGTGGGGCTGCTCTTCCCACAGGCGGCCCTCAATGACCTGCGTGTGCACTTCCTCGATCCGGGAATGGCAGGCCATGCAGGTCCCGGCAACGCTATTCAGGTGGATGCTGGAACGCGGGTCCTCGTGCGGAAGAATGAAATGCGAAGTGTGGCAGGATGTGCATACGGCCGTTACCGAAAGCCCGCGCTCGAACAGGCCCGCCCCGTGGATGGACAGGGAATAATTGTAGAGGATGCTGTCCTGCGGTATGTCCCGCCGCTCCGAGACCTCCGTTCCCTCCTGGTGACACTCGCCGCACAGGGCCGGGATGTTCATCACAGAGGTCTGCGAGGCCAGGTTTCGGCTCGACAGGATGTCGTGCGAGCCGTGGCAATCCTGACAACCGGGAGCCAGCGCGTCGCCACGCGAAGCCGCCTGGCCGTGCAGCGACTGTGTGTGCTGTCGCGTCTGCCGGCCGTGGCACTGTCCGCAGTTCGGTGCCGGCGCGTCAACCTGATGAGGGAACTCGAGTCCCGCGTGGCAGTCCTGGCAACGCAGGCTGCCATGCACCGAGCCCGACAACGACTCCTGGGTGACCACGAGGCGCTCGCCGTTCTCCTGGCTCTGGAAGAACGCCGGGTTCTGGTGGCACATCAGGCAGTTGACCTCCTGCGCGAGCGCGGAGGACGGGATCAAGAACAGCGCGGCCAGTATGGTCGCCGGGACGTATCGGTTCAGGCTATGGAACATCCGGATCTGCATCGGGCCTCCGGAGGGAGTGATCAATGGTCTATCGCTATATTTCGAGCCCACCGTGACCGGGCCCGCCATACCGCGATCGAACACATGCAAGAAGTGGACGCGCCGTGGCAAGTGCCTGTTAGTGCGAAAGATAAGGCCTGGAGCGGGTGAGAATTCGGCGACAGACGGGCAACGATCGGGTCAGTGTGTCCCATCGAACACGGGCGCAACGTCCCCCTGCGGAGGATACGGGCGCGCCTGAGCGCGCCCGTATCCTCGGAGGGTGCGTCAGGCCTCTGCGCCCTTGTCGGGGCTCTTGCTGTCCGGCAGACCGGCGGTGGTTTGGCCCGGCGGCAGTGCGTCGAGCATGTCCTGGACCTCCTCGTCATACCACCGGCCGTGCACGGCCTGCACCTCGTGCTCGGGCATCTTCCCGGTAAGCCAGATCCAGCTCATGGGATACACGTCCGGGTGCACCATGACGAAGAAGAAGTGCCACACCACGATGGCCAGCATGGCCAGCCAGGCCTCGTAGAAATGGATCGTCTCGGAAATAGACACGACCCAGGCCGGGGCCCAGGACGTGGCCAGGACCGGAAACCACAGCACGAGCCCGGTAATGGCCATGAGAGCCGTTCCCCACACGAGGGCCCAGTACTCCGCCTTCTGCGTGTAGTCATACCGTCCGAAGCGCGGTCTCCGCTTCGTGAACCACGTGTGGAAGGTCATGTTGTCGCGGAAGTCCAGCACATCCCGGAAGTTGGGCAGCATGGCCTTGAACTCTTCACGTCCGCGACGCGCGAACAGGATGTACAGGACGTGCACGACGGAGAACAGAATCAGGCCCACGCCGAGGATGCGGTGACTCCACGACCGGATGGGCTCGCTAAGGAAGGCGAGCCCCGTCCACTTCACCCATAGCGTATCCGGGTAGCGCAGCGCGAACCCGGTGAGCACGAGGAGAATGAACGTCAGGGCCAGCGTCATGTGCTGCACGATCTGAATCTTGTCGAACCGGACCACGCCACGCTCCATCCTCTCGCGCCGGCGCTTCTCCACCAGGTAATAGTTGAGGATCAGGGCGTTGTGGAGAGCCATGCCGCCAATGACCACGATGATCAGGACGATGTAGATGCCGGTGACGATCCGGCGGCCTCTGTTTGTCACGGCCGAGGCCGCCGCGTGGTCGTAGGAGGCCGCGAACTCCATGGTCGCTCCCTCGTGGCACTGCTGGCAGGTGGCGACCACGTTCGCACCGGAGACCGACGACTCGGGGTCGGCCGTCGGCAGCACCAGGTGAGCCGTATGGCAGCTCACACACGTGGCCGAATGGTCGTGGTCTCGTCCGGTCGCCCACCCGTGATAGCTGTCGGAATAGGACAGCACCACATCCTCGCGAAGGCTGTACTTGGTCACGATCACCGGGTCATCGTGGCAGTCGCCACACAGGTCGGCCGCCATGTGGTTGGCGTGTGTTCCTGCGTCCGGGTCCTCGGGGTGCAGGATCAGGTGCTCGCCGTGACAATCGGTGCACGTCGGGCTGTCGCCGACTCCGGCCGCGAGCGCCCGTCCGTGAATGGAGCGGTCGTAGTCCGCGGCAATGTCCTGGTGGCAGGCACCGCAGGTTTCGGAAACGTTCAGCCGATTGATGCGCGAGAGGGGGTCGTTGTGTCCCCTGAGGTCGTGAACTCCGTGACAGTCTGTACACGTGGCGGCGCCCATTTCGCCTGCCGCACCAGCCTCGCCGTGGACCGACCGGGCGAACTGCTCACCAGGCGCTGGCAGCTTCAGGTACTCGTCGGTAAGCAGTCCCGCTGTGCTATGGCAGTCCGTGCAGGTCTCGGCGACTCGCGTATGATAGGTATGGCTGTCCGGGTCGTTGCTGCGCCGAATGTCGTGCTCTCCGTGACACCCCGCGCAAGTCGGAGCGCGTTCGTTGCCCCGGGCGAGGGCATAGCCGTGCACACTCTCGCCGAACTGCCGATCTTCGGATCCGTGACAGGCGCCACACCGCACGGGCACGTATTCCTCTGGGTGCGGGAAGGCGAAGTCACGGTGGCAGGTGGCGCACGCGAAACCGAAACCGCCGTGCACTGAACCCGCGAACTCGTCCTGAGTCACGATGAGTCGCTGGCCGTCTTCCCGGTTCGCGAAGTTCTCCGGGTCCCCGTGGCACATGTAGCAGGTGCGGTTCGGATCGTCGCCCGTCTCCTGGCCGCGAAGCGGCGGAGCGAACGGTGCGGTGGACAGGAGGACGCACGCAAGCGTCATCAGCCAACGAGCGAACGGGGGTCGCTGGAGGAGCATGACGAGTCTCCGATGTATGTGAAGCGAGGGGAGCGCTTCACGCTTGCAGACAGCACCTTTCGTGCCGGAAACGCAATCGAGGGGCTGTCTTACATCAGGCCCGCCGGGAGCTAGTCATCCGCCCCCAGGGGGGGCTGCTGATGGCAGGCCACGCACTCGTTCGGGGCGTAGTGATCCACCCGATCTTCGTGACACACGGTACATACATTCCGCGACCACGAGTCGAGGCCGGAAACCGCCTCTCCGTGGCAGATCGAGCAGCCGTTGTGCGCCACTGGGGGGTGCTTCTGCTTCACCCCTTCCCGGTGGCAAGCGAGGCACTCGGCCTCCGGTTGATGATGGGCGTCGTGGCACATCGTGCATAGCTCGGCGCCGGGGCGCCCCGGAGTCTGTCCGTGGCACGTCGCGCACGCGAATCCAATCTCCACATGCCGGCCATGCGGAAAGTCGCCGGTCGGCGTACGAATGACCCCGCCGGGAGGTCCCGGCGTTCCTTCGTGGCAGGTCTCGCAGGCAATGGCGCCACTGTGATGGCAGTCTGAGCATATGGCCGGCGAGGCCAGTGAAACCTTGCCATGGTCTTCCATCGGCGTATGGCAGAAGGAGCAGGAGAGATTGGCCCGGCTCAGGTGCGGTTCGTGGTTGAACGCGCGTCCTTCCCACGATCCTGCCTGACCTTCGATCCCCAGGTGGCAGCTCAGACATTCATTCTCGCCCACAGAGGGCCCCAGGTCCACGTTCGGCAGCACGAAATCGAGCCCGCCGGTTTCGGCAGCCTCCCCGATCAGCTCCAATGCGGCACGGAGCGCAGCGTCGGCATACCCGACGTTATGTGCTCCGCCCCCCACCCTCACCAGCTCCACGTTCTCTTCGGCCAGGGCAACCAGGCTGTCCGCTCGCGCGCGCTCTGCTTCCAGGCCCTGGCGCCGGCTCCTGCTCGCCGCCTCCACGACGGCCTCCACCTGCTCCAGTCGTCGCTCGGTCTCCGCCTGCCAGCCCGGCAGAATGTTGGCGTACTGAATTCCGTGGCAGGACAGACAGGTCGCTTCTCCAGCAACCTGCACTTGTGAATGTCCCTCCATGTCCTGC
>JBDHBK010000125.1:0-5876 GCA_039592635.1 Gemmatimonadota bacterium | reverse complement strand
TGTGAATGTCCCTCCATGTCCTGCGGCAGGCCGTGGCAGCTCTGGCAGCTGACCCGCGCCAGGAACATCGAGCTGGGGTCATCGACGGTCCCGTGCGCTCCCGTGCCCGTGAACATGCGCTGCTGGGCATCATGCGTGCCCTGGTGGCATGACTGGCAGTCCAGGTCAGTCTTCTCCGACAACGACATGATCACGTGGTCGATTGGCCGGTGGCAGAGCTGGCACTCGATGTTGTGCTCTGTGAGGTGCACTTCGTGCAGCAGGGTCGTGTTTTCGTACTCCGCCAACCGCTCCGGCAAGTTGTGGCATACGTAACACCGGTCCTCGCCCGCCGCCCCCGTGCCCGACGTCACCTGGTCGTGACAAGAGACACAGGAGACCATGTCCTGGACATACTGCGGATGGTCAATGACCCGGCCGTCCATCTCCAATCGAGGCGGAGCCGCGTGACAACCGGTGCATCCCGCAACGGGCTCTCCGGCCGGCTGACCTCTGAAGTGGCACAGGAAACACGTCTCCTTGGTGACCGCCAGGTGATCTCCCTGTACGATCTGCGAATGGCAGCTCGTGCACCGCAACTGCTTGCCACGCCGCAGCTGCGTAAGATGTTGGCGGTGGTTAAATCTGACTCCCTCGAATACGAGCTCGCCCTCCAGCTTCCTCGTCGAATGACATCCGGAACGCAGGCACGCGGCATCCTCGATCTCGGCCCAGGGGCGTGTGCCGTACGAGCCCGTGACATACTTCACCACCTGGTTTGCCGCCTGCATCTTGCCCATGGCTTCGGCCTTGATGCCCGGAGCATAGTGGCACTTGATGCACTTGACGTCGCGGTGGCTGGACGTGGCCCAGGAGTCGTAGTACGGCTGCATGTTGTGGCAGTTGGTGCAGAAGCTTGGCTGGGCGCTGTACTCGATGAACCCGAAGGCACCGAGGCCGGCGAGCAAAGCCATAAGTATCGCGATCTGAATCGCCGCGAACCACCACTTCGACCGATCGCGCCCAGCTTTCTGGCGGCCCATGATCAGTGCGTCTCCCGCGCGTTCGGCGTGCTGATCCTCCGCAGCCTGAACCCCGCCAGGAATACGATCCCGAGGGCGAAGAACCAGACTGGAAGGAGGAAGAGCTTGCGCTCCCAGCGCTCTTCGGCGCTCACCTCGGCTTTGCCCCTGATGTCCAGGGATGCGGAAGCGATCAGCCGCGCAAGGTCATCCATTTGCTCCAGATCGAGTGTGTGCTGCAGGGTCTCGAGAGTTCGGAACTCCGTATGAGCCGCGCGAAGCCGGAAGCGCTCGTCCGACACTTCGTGTCCACCACGAACGAGCTCGTGGAGCGCCTCTTCCGCCCGCCCCATCTCGCTCTCGGCCCGGAGCAAAACCTGCTCGACCTCTTCGCCGAGCAAGGTCTCTGAACTCCCCGGCTCGTGGCAGCCGACGCACGTGTCCGCGACACGGTCGGTGGCCACCCTCTCCGTGTCATGGTTGGAGTGACATCCGGTGCAGCCGAGTGGCGCTGCGCGGCCCTCCATCCGGCCGTGAGGTCCAGCGTCGAAAGCTCGCCGCACGTTGACGTGGCACCGCCCGCACACGTTGGAGATTTCGCCCACGTCGGGCGGGAGAGCCGCGTGCGAGCCGTGACAGCCGACACAGGTCGGCGCCGCGAAATTCTGATCTTCGAACAGAGCGATTCCATGAGCGCTGTGGCGGTGCTCCGCCACCTGGCCGGTCGGGATTCCGTATGGAGCCATGAGGCTCTCGTCGTCGTGACAGCGGGCACAAGTCGCGGAAATGTTGGTCGGATGGACCCCGCTGCGCGCGTCGTCGGAGTGCAGCGTCGTGTGCGGATCATGACAGTCCGCACACGACGGCGCGTCCAGGTTGCCTTCGTCCAGAAGAAGCTGTCCGTGTCGGCTCGTGCGGAGCTCCGCGATCTGTCCTGCCGAAAGCCCGTACTGCCTCATCTGGTCCGGATCGGAATGGCAGGACGCGCAGACGTCGACCGTTTCGAGCTTGCCGAGGGAGCCCTTGAAGTTCCCTCCGTGGGCCTGCACGGCCTCGAAGGAAGAGGGATCTCCGCCATGGCAGTCGTGACACCGGACACCCCGGTCGGAGTGAACCCCCAACTGGTGCGCGCGTCGCTTGTCAGCGTGGCAAACCAGGCAGCCATACTGCTGTTCCGCGCGATTCGACTCCTGAAGGTTGACGGCGTGCGGCAACTCGATCGTGCGGGCGCCGACCGGGCCGGGCGCCCACAATCCCAGGAGAGGCGCGAGAACAACGGCGACGCCGAAGAAGCATGCCTGTCTGATCATGGTTCCTGCCTCGTCTCCGGGTCCCCGCTCTGCTCCGAGTCTGATGTATCGGGGGTCGGGACGGCCCTTTCATCCAGGATGCTCGATTCGATCACGGCGCTCGGTGGAACCGCACCGATCTGCCTACCCACCGTCCAGAAGGCCAGGAAACCCAGGAAGAACAGCAGGCCGACGCCGAGAACCAGGGTCTTGCGACGGAGGCTCGCCCCGGGATCCCGGTCCACGAGCGGCAGGATGACGAGCAAGAGACCCAGGGCCGAGAAGCCCACGAATCCCCAGACACCCATGGTGCGGATGAGGCCAAGCGATACATCGACCACGATCCAGGACGAAACCAGGCCGTCCGGGAGTTCGAAAGGTGTTGCCGGATCGCCAATGGCACGCGGGAACATCGCCGCCAGCGAAACCGCGATGGCCAGCACGAGAGCCGAGACGATCACCATGCGGAACAGGTGGTCGGGGTAGAAAGGCGTTCCAGGGGATTCATCTGCCACGAATCCCCTCGGAGGGGCCGTCCCGTGCTTCCGGACAACCACGAAATGCAGCACCAACAGCCCGAACGCGGCCCACGGAAGAACGATCACGTGCAGGGCGAAGAACCGGCTCAACGTCGCGCCCGACACGAATACGTCTCCGGTCAGAAAGCCCGCGAGCGTCCCACCCACGATCGGAGTGCGGCGGACGACGTTCATCACCTCGGTCGTGGTCCAGTACGCCCACTGGTCCCAGGGCAGCAGGTACCCGGTGCCCCCGAACGCCAGCACGATGAACAGCAGAAAAACCCCGATGAGCCAGCTGGTCTCCCTGGGCGGGCGGTACGCGCCCGTGAAGAAGACTCTGGCCATATGGGCGAGGATAGCCAGCACGATCAAATTGGCCGACCAGACGTGCATGTCCCGGAACAGCCAGCCGAACGGCACCTCGGTGCTGATGTACTGTACGCTGGGATACGCCTCCTCGATCGAAGGTCGGTAGTAGAACGAAAGCAGGACTCCCGTTACCACGAGCACCATGAACAGCAGATAGGCGATGCCGCCGAACGAGTGCCGCCACCCGACATAGGAAGGAAGGCGTCGAGCCCAGGCCTTGCGCAGCGCCTGGTCGATCGGGAGGGTGCGGTCGATCCGACCATACAGGAGGCCCAGGAATCTCAGCGAGGAGAGGAGGCTGGCGTCCGTGCTCTCCCTCAGGTCTGATCCGACCTGCCCCAGCCAGGTCCGCACCTGCTTGAACATGCGGCTCACCGTTTCTCAGTCTGTGACGTAGACGATGTCGTTACGGACGAATACGGAATACCTTCGCAGCGGCTCGGTCGTCAGGCCTTCCACGGCGTGACCCCTCAGGTTGTAGAGCTGGTGGCCACAGGGTGAGACGACGCGCAAGGCTTCCGAATCCCACCGCAACAGGCACCCGTCGACCGGAGACGCGCCGTGAACAGCCCAGTACTCGTGATCCGCCATTCGGACGATCAGCACCGGCTCTTCGCCCAGGGTCTCGAGCCTGCTGCTGCCTACCGGGAAGTCCGCAACCCGTGCGACCCTTGCCGCGACTTCGTGCTGCGGGATGATGAGGTGCTCGGGCGGCTTCGTGTACAGCGCTGCGACCGCCAGACCGATGAGGAACACCACCGCCACCAGGGAGTTCAACAAATACGTGCCAAGGTCGCGCTCGCGACGGTGGGAATCTGTTGCCATTTGGGTTCACAGCCTCGTGAGTGACCGAGCCTCGTCGCGGGGGCCGAATTCCCCCCTCCACTGACCGCCTCAGGCTGGGAAAAAGGTACCGTGGCGGGAGGGCTGATGCTAGAACTGGCCATGGTTGCGGGCGGTCGCCCTTACTCGCGCAGGAGACGTGGATCTTATAGTTTCAGTAGCACTTCGGTCGAGTGTCGGGAGAGGCTTCGTGCGTTTGCACGCGCGCCCGGCGCGAAACCTATCGCAAGGAGAGCGTGGGATGATTCGAAAAGTCGTCATTGCCAGTGCCGCGATGCTGTTCGTCGTGGCCGGGTCAGCTTTTGCGCAGGACACGAAACCGCCGGTCACGCCGCACGACATCGCTGGCAAGGAAGCGTGCTCCATGTGCCACTCCGGCGCCATGGAGGGCATGCCGGCGGCTCCGGCCAGCCACGAGGGCCGGGGTGACGAGACCTGCCAGTCGTGTCACCTCGAGGGGTCACTCGGGCAGGGCACCGCCAAGACGATCCCGCACGACCTGGCCGGCAAGGAAGCGTGCTCCATGTGCCACTCCGGCGCCATGGAGGGCATGCCCGCCGCGCCGGCTAGCCACGAGGGCCTGGAGGACAAGGCCTGCGTGTGGTGTCACGCGCCGGCCGGCTGACCGCCGGACGCCAGCGCGACGGGAGAGGGCGGTAAAGACCTCTCCTTGAAACAAGAGACCCGCGGATGCCAGTCGGCTTCCGCGGGTCTTTCGTTGTGTTTCGGCCCGGCTAGGTCGTCGCCAGGCGATTCCTGCGAGCGACCCTGCCCTAAGGGCTCACTTCGTACTCGTCCTGCACCGCCGTGATGCTGGCCTCCAGCAACGCCCTCATCCACGGAGCGTTGTGCGTCGTGGACCCGTACACGTCTCCTCCATGAATGGCCAGGCTGTAGTTGAAATAGCCTCCCTCGGCCACGGTGAAAGTCGCGACCGTGGCATCGATCTCTCCACCGGGCTCGTCGAGATTGGGATCAACCTGCACCAGAAGGTCGAGCAGGACCGCCACCTGAAGGGAGATGTTGTCCGCCCTCACGTTCAGCAGTGCGGAGGCGGACTCCGCGTTCGAGTGACAGCCCGAGTCCACGCAGCCGGCGAACGACCGAGCGCTGGCATCGACGGCGCAGTCCGATTCTCCGTTCGGAATGCCGCTCTCGTCCACGCAGGGTATGGACTCGAACGTGTGGCCCACGGCCTGGAACTCGAACGCGCCCGTCGCTTCATCGGTGACCGTGTAGCTGGCCACGTGGCAGGTCGCGCACAGTTTCTCGTTGCTGGTCGATCCGTGCGTCGTGCTGATCGAACCGAGGGCCAGGCCCGACCCCGGCGGGACCCAGCCCGACTCGCCGACCAGGTGCCCGGTCTCCGGAGCATGCGGCTCCAGACCATGGCTGGAGTTGGGATCCGCGACGGAGCGCCGGTCGTGGCAGCGGGCGCACAGGTGAACCTCGACGTCCGGCGTCTGCACCGGGAATCGGAGCTGTCCCTCGAACGTGTTGTCATGCATCGAGTGGCACACGCCACACACGACGGCGAGGGGCTCCTCGGAATCCCGCTCCACGTAGTTGGAGCGGACGCCCCATGCGAGCAGGGTGCCCTGTCCCCGGTGACAGCCGGCGCACTCTAGGCGACTGGCCGCGAACCCGACGACTTCGGAGTGCTTGGACATCTCCCACTGCTCCACGAACGGGTGGTGCGTTCCGTTGTGGCACTCCCCGCACCCGTTCGTCAGATCGGCACCCACGGCCAGCGACGGAATCGGCTGGTTCGCCTCGGGGTCAGCGACGTGTGTCTCGCCGGCCCCGTGGCATGCCTCGCACTGCACGTCCACGTACCTCGAATCCCCGGTGGA
>JBDHBK010000124.1:0-5891 GCA_039592635.1 Gemmatimonadota bacterium | reverse complement strand
ATACATGAGCCCCGAGCAGGCGGCCGGAGCGACTGAGGTGGATGGCCGCTCGGACATTTACGCTCTGGGCTGCGTGCTGTGGGAGATGCTGGCCGGAGAACCGCCGTGGGATGCTCCCACGCCGCACGCGATCCTGGCCCGGAAAACGGCGGAGACGACACCCGACCTGCGGGTGCGTCGGAAGTCCGTGCCGGCGGACGTTGAGGCGGTGATCGCCAGGGCAATGGCCCTCGCGCCGGCGGACCGGTTCTCCACCGCTGAGGAGTTCGTGGATGCGCTGAAGGCGCCAGCACTGGTCGGACGAGAGGCACGCCGCCGCCGAATAATTCGCCGGATGGCAGGTGTCGCCGCGGCCCTCGTACTGCTGGCCACAGGCATCTGGCTGGCTCGCTCCTTCACCGGGGAGGAGGCGGCGGAAGAGGCCGCAGTCGAGGTCGATCCCGACGCCATCGCCGTGCTGCCATTCAGCGTCGTGGGGACAAGCGAGGTGCTGGGGACTGTAGCCAGGGGCATCCCGCAGCTCTTCTGGACCGTCGTGACAGGAGAATACGGTCCCAGTGCGGTGGACCCGCCTACCGTAGCCGCCCACTGGGCGGCGGCTGGTGGCACTGTCGAAACGCCTCTGGCGGAGGGGGCGGCCCTCGAAATCGCAGAGGCCGTCGGCGCCGCCGGCCTGGTTCAGGGCGTCGTGTCAGGCACCGAGGAGGAAATGAGCCTCACGGCCACGCTGCTCGAAGTCCCGGGCGGTCGCATCCGTGTGCGACGGGTCACGGTCGAGGGTCCTTTCGGGGACCTCTCAGCCCTGGTCGATGATCTCATCAACCAACTGATGGCAATTGACCGCGGTCCAACGACAGCCGCTGACATTCCGTCGCTCAGAGAACGGGACCCGGAAGCCGTGCTGGCCTACATGGTGGGCGACTTCGACAAAGCGATAACCCTGGATTCCACGTTCGTTCTGGCAGCCCTCCTGAAGTACACGAACGATGAGAGCCAAGTCGAGACGGCACGCTTCGTTTGGGAACGCCAGGACCAGCTCAGCCCTCGCGATCGGATAGGGATGCGTGCTCTCATGGGCTGGCGCTTCGGAGAGACCCGAACTCTTGCTCAGCGCTTCGCACAGTATGACTCGATCGGGGGACCGGACTGGGAGAAGGCAGACCTAACTTGGCAGCTGTGGGTCTATGGTCGGCTTGCTGACATCCCACGATACCGCGATCGTCCGAAAGCAGTATTCAACCATTACCGGGAACTTGGCTGGGACGGACCCTGGATCCGCATGGTCCTTTCGGACATAGCGGCTGAGGAGGGGGACACGGCCGCGCTGCTTCGCCACGCAGCGGAGATTGGACCTCTCGCGAGGGATCACAAGAGTGCGTTGGTCGCGGTGGCCGTTCGCCTGCGCGCGGCTCTGATGCAAGGGGACACAACTGCCGCAGACTCGCTGTGGCAACGTGCAGCTGTGGCAGGGGATAGCGCCCTCTGGTTTCTGGAGCCGTTGCTCATCCTTGTGGTCGACGGTAACGGCCTCGATGGTCTGGATCGTTTCATGCTCTCCGAGGACGAAGCGATGCCGGGCGGCCGCCGCACGACCGCCGGGACGGGACTTGCCTGGGCTCGTGCTCGCGGCCGTTACTCGGATTGGACGTCGATCCGGGATCGCGTGTACAGTCGCGGCAATGCCCTTCGAACGCCTGTCCTCAGCGTCCGCGACGCCCTCTTCCTAGACGAGCCTGAGGATTCTGTCGTCCTGGCCGCGGCTTCGTGGCTCGATTCGGTCGCAGTCGGGACGATCACCCTAGCGCCCGATGTCGATGACCCGGAACCTGAGATCCACGGCCCCGCGCTCGCCCGCTGCTGGAGCACGTTGTGGAAGGCTGCCCATGGCGATACCGAAGAGGCTGCTGAGACCCTGCGCTACCTCCGGGAGGACGTGTTACTCCCCTATCGGTACTCCGTCTGCGCCGGATTCATCGAGGTGCTCGTCGCCGAGCAAACGGGCGGTGACATACGAGCGGCGGTAACCCGTCTCGACTCCATGGTCCGACCTGTGCCGATGGACCCTCCATGGGGGTTCATCGCAAGAGACGGGACAGGCTGGATCGACAACCTGTTCCTCAGCCGTAAGCTCGTTCAAGTTGGCGACACGGTCTCCGCACTGGAGGCTGCCCGCCGGGCCAGGCCATGGAGTGGTTCCCTGGTCGAAATAACATGGGGGACCATAGTCGACCTGCTGCGCGAGGAGGCCCGCCTGACCGCGATGGTGGGTGACACTGCCGGAGCGATCGACGCCTACGAGCACTACTTCAAACTGCGCGACACCCGCCCCGAGAGTCCGCATTGGGGCGCGCAGTGGGACTCGACGCGAGTCGAGTACGGAGCACTAACGGGAGTGGAAGGTCCATGAGCACTGACCTTCTGGAACGCCTGAAGTCGGCCCTTGCCGACCGCTACGCCGTCGAGTCGGAGATCGGACGCGGCGGCATGGCCACGGTGTTCCTGGCGGAGGACTTGCGCCACGATCGCCGGGTCGCGATCAAGGTCCTGCACCCGGAGCTGGCGGCCGCCGTGGGCGGTCAGCGATTCCTGCACGAGATCAAGACCGTCGCCAGTCTGAACCACCCCCACGTCCTGATGCTCATCGACTCGGGTGAGGCGGACGGGCTTCTCTACTACGTGATGCCGTACGCCGAGGGCGAATCCCTGCGCCAGCGGCTCGATCGCGAGAAACAGCTCCCCGTGGATGAGTCGGTCAGGATCGCGGTCGAGGTGGCCGACGGGCTGGACTATGCACACCGGACGGGCGTCGTCCACCGGGACATCAAGCCCGGCAACATCCTGCTCTCCGAGCGCCACGCGGTGATCGCCGACTTCGGCATCGCCCGGGCGATCGAAGCCGCCAAGGGGGAGCGAGTCACGAGCACCGGCCTTGGAGTGGGCACGCCGCTGTACGCGAGCCCCGAACAAGCGACGGGCGAGGAGACGCTGGACGGGCGCACGGACATCTATTCCCTGGCCTGCGTCCTGTACGAGATGCTGGCGGGTGAGCCGCCGCTGACCGGGGCGACCCCGCAGATGATCCAGGCACGGCGGATGTCGGAGACGCCGACGGCACTCCACGCGCTGCGCGAGACGGTTCCTCCGGAGCTGGACAGCGTGATCGCTTGCGCCCTGGCCCGCGTGCCGGCTGACCGGTATGCGACGGCAGCCCAGTTCGGGCGGGCGCTCCAGGCAGTGCTGATGGGGCGCACGCCCGGCGCGGACGTCGATCTGGCGGTCACTCCCGCTCTCGAAGTGACCGCACCGCCCGCAGCCCCCAAGCCCGAGCGACGCGGGTCGCGTACAGCAAGATGGCTAGTGGCCGTCGCTGGTCTCGTGGTCGTCGCAGCTGTCGCGACGGTTGTGTGGATGCAGGCAGCGGACGGAGACGAGGGGCAGCGCGGGGTCAGGGTCCCGGTCGGTGCCACCGATCTCGGACCTCACTCGGTGGCTGTTCTCCCTCTGGCCAACGACACGGGAGAGGACAGCCTCGACTGGCTCGGTCCCGGTCTTGCCAGCATGCTCACGACGGATCTCACCCAACTCGATTCTCTCAGGGTCGTGGGTAATGAGCGGGTGCGCGATCTGATGCGCCAAGCGGGTTTCGAAGCGACGCAGCGTACCACGACAGATCAGGCCCTGAGCATCGGTGCACGGTCGGGCGCGCACACCGTGGTCCGCGGCTCGTTCGACAAACCGGGCGATGATTACCACGTGACCGTTCAGCTGATCGATCTTGCGGACAGTACCGTCATCGGATCGGAGCAGGCTTCCGGGACGGAGGTGCTGGTGCTGGTGGATTCCTTATCGGCGGTACTGGCGGGGCGCGTGCTGGGCGACTCCATTTCGCCTTCCGACTTGACGCCCCTTTCCCGCATTACGACGGGGAACATGGAGGCTTACCGGGCGTACCGGGACGGCCGACACGAACGCGCGGTAGCGCTGGATTCCACGTTCGCCCTTGCATGGTTGCAGGTCGCGCTGGCTCACTACGGTGCCTACGACTACCCCGCCTCCACCTTGGCGATTCAGCAGGCAAAGCGGTACTCCGCTGACGTCACGAACAGGGACCGGCTGTTGATCGAGGCACATGAGGCTCGGTGTGACGAGAGATACGACGAAGCCATCGGCCGCATGGAGGAGCTGGTCACGACGTACCCGGACGAGAAGCGTGGCCGACTAATCCTCAGCATCATGTACCGAAATCAAGGCCGTCTGGAGAACCAGCAGCGGGTTCTGTACGAGGTGCTGTGGCTGGATCCGAACCACGCGAGCGCCATCAACGAGTTGGCCTACACAGCGGCGAGCCTGGGAGATGCGGTGCGCGCCGATACACTCAGTCGCCGGTACATGGAACTGAGCCCGAAAGACTGGAACGCATATGACTCGCGGGCGGAGATCCTCGAGATGCTCGGTCGGACGGAAGAGGCACGGGTGATGTACCGCGAGGCGATCCGCCTCAACCCCAGCCGATGGGGAGGGTACGCCAACCTGGCCGGGTCCTATCTCGACGCAGATGATCCTACGGGCGGCCGGGCGGCGCTAGCAGAGTTCGTGGGCGGCGAGGACCCCGACGGTCAGATTTTCGCGCACTGGCTCATAGCGGATACCTACGTTTCAGAGGGACGCTACCGCGAGGCCCTCGACCCCTTGCGCCGCGCTTCGGAGAATACGATCGATCTCGGGAAGGAATACGAGTACGCGAGTTTGCCCGAGACTGGAGTCCACGCTCTCGCTGTGGGAGAGTTCGAGTCGGCTGAAGAGTCGTTCTGGAAGGTCATTCACACCGACTTCTTTCGCAGGGATGCCTTGTTCGGGCTCATGGCGACGTACGGGCGCCAGGGGCGGTTTGATGAGATGAGCCGTGTCCGGGACACGGTCGCCGCGGACATCGGAGCCATGCCCGAGCCTGCGCGCGAGACGGCCGGCGCCCTCCTGCTCATGTCCGATGGGCTCATAGCCTGGTACCGCGCGGGTGACGCCGAGGAGACCGTGAGGCTAATCAGAGAGGCGCGTGATGTAGTGGGGCTTCCCCGTACCCGCTGGCGACCCGAGATGGGTGTGGAGGGCGAGGAGATTCTCGCGCTCATCCAGATGGGTCGGGCGTCCGACGCTCTCGAGCTCATCAGCAGCATGGAGCGACTCCCGGAACGCGACTACTATCGGCTCCTCGCCCACACCTCGTGGTACCTGCGTGGCCGGGCCTACGAGGCACTCGGCGAGACGGAGCGGGCGCTGCAGAGCTACGGACAGCTGTTCGACGTGGCGGGAGACGGAGTAAGGGAAATCACGCTGTTCCAGGACACCCCGGAGCGCCTCGCGCGCCTGAGCGCGGGCCTCGGGGCCGAGCCCTGATTCGGATGCGAACACGAGCAGACTAAGATTCACCGCCCTATATTGATCCCACACCCTCGTTCCCCCCGGAGCGACGCATGTCCGACCTCCTGGAACGCCTGAAGTCCGCGCTGGAAGACCGCTACGCCGTCGACTCCGAAATCGGGCGCGGCGGCATGGCCACGGTGTTCCTCGCCGAGGACCTGCGGCACGATCGCCGGGTCGCGATCAAGGTCCTGCACCCCGAGCTGGCGGCCTCTGTCGGAGCGGATCGCTTCCTGCAAGAGATCAAGACGGTCGCAGGCCTGCAGCATCCCCACATCCTTCCACTGTATGACTCCGGCGAGGCCGATGGGCTCCTCTACTACGTGATGCCCTTCGCCGAGGGCGAGTCGTTGAGGGAGCGGCTGGATCGGCAGGGGCAACTCCCGGTGGACCAGACGATCCGCATCGGAATCGAGGTGGCGGACGGACTCGACTACGCGCACCGCCAGGGCGTGATCCACCGGGACATCAAG
>JBDHBK010000123.1:0-5907 GCA_039592635.1 Gemmatimonadota bacterium | reverse complement strand
TGAGTCAGACGAATCGGGCGTCTCACTCCATTCGCCTGTCAGGCTTTCTTCCGCCGCCGGGGTTCATTGCGTTCGTGAAGAACGACCTGCGCATTGCGTTCGATTACTCCAACAGCGGCAACTCCGACTGTCGGGCCCTGGGCGGCTCGGGCTTCGGGGATGTGGACCAGACCTTCCGGGACGACTGCACCACGCATACGGACCAGACGACCCAGAACGCGGCATTCTCGCTGGACACCGATTTCACGGGCTATTCGCTGGGCATCCAGCTGTCCTGGGTACAGCGCGCCAGTGGGGTCGGACGACAGCAAGCATCCAGTCAGTTCAATTTCAACATCTTCGGCCGGTTCTTCTTCCGGGCCAGCGAGGGCCAGACCCAGTTCAATCGTTGATGTGTTCACCTCCCGTTGAGACTTCGCCGCATATCGCGGGCGGGAGGAGAGCGCATGACGTATTTCAACGGGACCGAGTTGCGTTCCCTGTTTCTGGCCACCGCACTGCTGGTGCTGGGGGCGGCGGCGCGGCTCGGTCTGGGTCCGAAGCCGGATGACTTTTCCTGGACGGAGGCCGGCGCGCTCGATGGCCGGCCGGAGCGGAGCCTGTCCGCCACCCGGCGACTGGTTTCCGACGGGGTGGCGGAGGAAGACCTGGCTGCACGCCCCCTGGCCCCCGGCGAGAGGCTCGACCCCAACATGGCCACTGTCGCCGAGCTGCGGCGCCTCCCGGGCGTAGGGCCGGTTCGAGCACAGGCGATCGTGACAGAGCGGGTGTCAGGGGGGAGGTTCCGCAGTCCGTCGGATCTGGCCCGCGTGCGGGGGATCGGGCCCCACGCGGTGAAAGCGCTGACGCCGCATCTGGTCTTCGGTTTCGCTTCGTCTGCCCGCCTTTCCGACCCCAATTTCCCCACAGAAGACGCGTCCGAGTCACCCGTCGACGTGAATCGGGCACAAATCAAGGAACTGGAGCAAATCACAGGGGTCGGCCCGGTCCTGGCCAGCCGTATCGTCGCGTCCAGGCAGCGTCTCGGGCCGTTCCGACGTCCCGAAGACCTCCTTCGGGTGCCCGGAATCGGGCCCGCCGTTCTGCAGGAAATCCGCGCCCAGGTGCGATTCTGAGCGGAGGAATCACCCCTGTGGCTCAGTACCCGGACACTTCAGTGCTTCACCGTCAGGGCCCGGGGGTGTGGCGCAAGGCCAACACCGGGCACGGCGCTTGCTTGAATCCGAACGCCGCGGGCGGGTTGCGCCCGAACAACAGTAAGCGGCCGGATCGGTTCCAACCGAAACGGCAGTGCCAGATACGAGAAAGCCGGCGGAGCGAGATGGCCTCAACTTCCATGGAACAGAGCCAAATCGGCGAGTTGCTTCTGCGTGAGAACCTCGTCACGCGAGAGCAGCTGGATAAGGCTCTCAAGGAACAGCAGCAGGGCGGGACCCGCATCGGGTTCTCCCTGGTCTCAGCCGGAGCGGTGTCCGAGGCGGAACTCACGCGGCTCCTGTCCCGGCAATACCGAGTTCCGGCGGTGGACCTTTCCGACGTGGAAGTCGACGCGAAGATCCTCCAGCTCGTGCCCGCCGATTTTGCGGCCAAGCATCTCGTTCTTCCCCTGCGAAGAGTCGGACGCACGCTCACCGTCGCCATGGTCAATCCGACCGACCTGAGCGTCGTCGACGACCTGAAGTTCATCACCCGTTTCGACGTGGATGCCGTGGTCGCAGGCGAATACTCGCTGCGCATGGCGATCGACAAGTACTACGAGGTGACGAACGACCGGCTGGGAGACCTGCTCGAGGAGCTCGAGGAACAGGAAGTCGAGGTCGTGGAGGAGGAAGAAGAGACGTTCTCCACGATGCAGCTGCAGGCCCAGGTCGAGGAAGCGCCCGTGGTACGCCTGATCAACGGCTTCCTTACCGATGCGGTTCGACGCGGGGCCTCCGACATCCACATCGAGCCTTATGAAAAGGATCTCCGGGTGCGCTATCGGATCGATGGTGCGCTGCAGGAGATCATGAAGCCGCCGATACGGATGAAAGCGGCCTTGATCTCTCGCGTGAAGATCCTGGCAGACCTGAACATCGCGGAACGCCGAATCCCGCAGGACGGCCGAATCAAGATCAAGATCGGGCGCAAGGTGATCGACTTTCGTGTGTCCACCCTGCCGACCCTTTTCGGCGAGAAGATCGTGCTCCGGATCCTGGACAAGGGAAACCTGACGCTCGACCTGGAGAAGTTCGGGATGGAGCAGAAGGCGGAGGCGGACTTCCTCGACGCGATCTCCAAGCCCTACGGCATGGTTCTCGTCACCGGACCGACCGGCTCGGGTAAGACGACGACCCTGTACAGCGCGCTGAGCCGCATCAACACGGACGAAGTCAACATCATGACGGCCGAGGACCCGGTCGAGTACAATCTTCATGGTATCAACCAGGTCCAGGTCCGAACCGAGATTGGCATGACCTTCGCCGCGGCCCTGAGGGCCTTCCTGCGACAGGATCCGAACATCGTGATGGTCGGTGAGATTCGGGACCTCGAGACCGGGGGTATCGCCGTGAAGGCGGCGCTCACCGGGCACCTGGTCCTGTCCACGCTTCACACGAACGACGCAGCCTCCACGATCACTCGAATGATCGACATGGGGATCGAGGCGTTCAACGTGTCGTCAGCGCTCAACTGCATTACGGCCCAAAGACTGGTGCGCCGCATATGCTCCAACTGCCGGGTCGAAACGACGTATGTGCCCGAGGTTCTGAGAGCCGCCCGGATCACGGAAGAACAGGCCGCGTCGATGACCTTCTTCAAGGGTGAAGGTTGCGATGCCTGCAGCGGATCGGGCTACTCCGGCCGGCAGGGGCTGTACGAAGTCATGCCCATGACGCCGGAACTGCGCCGGATGATCCTCCAGGGGTCCTCGACGGACGAGTTGAAACAGACGGCCGTCTCGGAGGGGATGATCACGCTTCGGGACGACGGCATGCTGAAGGTACGCAAGGGAATCACGACACTCGACGAGGTCATCAAGGAAACGGCTGCCTGAGCCGGTACGGAAACGGACAGGACACCACGGAACGAGGATAAAGATGAACGATTCCGCACCGGCCGCACTGCGCTCGCTGCTCGAGGAGATGATCGACAAGGGGGCGTCGGATCTTCACCTGTCCGCCGGTGAAGTGCCCAAGTTGCGCGTCGACGGCAAGCTCGAGAACAGCAACTACGGGACTCAGCTCGGACCCCGCGACACGCAGTCGCTGGCCTACTCGATCCTGACCGAGCAGCAGAAGAAGAAGTTCGAGCAAGAGGACGAGCTGGATCTCTCATTCTCGGTTCAGAACCTGTCGCGTTTCCGGGGCAACGTCTTCCGGCAGCGGGGCACGGTCGCCATGGCCATCCGCCAGATTCCGTTCGAGATCCTCTCGTTCCAGGAACTCGGACTTCCTGCCTCGATCGCGAAGCTGGCCGAGAAACCCCGAGGGCTGGTACTCGTGACCGGTCCTACGGGCTCAGGGAAATCGACGACTCTGGCCGCCATGCTGGACAAGGTCAACCGCGAGAGGTCCGGGCACATCGTGACCGTCGAGGATCCGATCGAGTTCGTGCACCGTCACAAGAACTGCCTGGTGAATCAGCGGGAAGTCGGAAGTGACACGGAATCGTTCGCCAACGCGCTCAAGTACGTCCTCAGACAGGACCCCGACGTGATCCTGGTCGGTGAGATGCGCGACCTGGAGACGGTGAAAGCGGCCCTGACGATCGCCGAGACGGGACATCTCGCCCTGGCGACGCTGCATACCAACTCGGCCGCGGAGTCGATCAACCGCGTCATCGACGTGTTCCCGGCTCACCAGCAGGATCAGGTGCGCTCACAGCTCTCGTTCGTGCTCGAGGGAGTCGTTACCCAGACTCTCCTGCCGAGGCGCATCGGCAAGGGCCGGGTCGTGGCGTGCGAGGTCATGCTCGCCACGCCAGCCATCCGGGCGCTGATTCGAGATGAGAAGGTGCACCAGATCTACTCGACCATGCAGGCCGGTAAGAAATACGGCATGCAGACTCTCAATGACGCCCTGTACTCCCTGTACATGCGTGATGAGGTGGCCCTCGAGGAGCTCATGCGTGTGAGCCAGGATCAAAAAGAACTGAAGCGCATGATCGGCGAAGTCGAGCCGGTGACCGTCTGAGGATTCGAAAACGAAACCAGGAGCGACCTGAGCCATGCCAGTCTGGACCTACAGCGCGAGAACCGTATCCGGCGACCTGAAGCGCGCGGAGTACGATGCGGCCAGCCGTGACGAGGTCATCGCGCACCTCCGCAGCCAGCGGCTGATCCCGATAGCCATCCGGGAGAAACCGAAGGGCATTCAGTTGCCCGGCGGGCAGAAGGTCAAGACGCGCGACATCGTCATCCTGACGCGACAGTTCGCGACCATGATCAACGCCGGGCTTCCACTGGTCCAGGCACTCGACATCCTGGCCAAGCAGTCCGACAACAAGACCCTGCAGTCGACTCTGCAGGACGTGTTGTATGACGTCGAGTCCGGGCATACGCTGGCCGATGCAATGCGAGATCACGAGAAGGTGTTCACGCCCCTGTACGTGAACATGGTCGCGGCCGGCGAAGCCGGTGGTATCCTGGACACCATTCTTCTGCGGCTGGCCGTATTCCTGGAGAAGGCCGAGGCGCTGGCCCGCAAGGTGAAGGGCGCCATGATCTACCCGATGGTGATCGGATTCGTGGCCCTGACGGCGATCATCGTCCTGCTGCTGTTCGTGATTCCGACCTTCCAGCAGATGTTCGCCAGCTTCGACCAGGTGCTTCCGCTGCCCACCCGGATCGTGATCATGGCCTCCGACACCCTCCAATCGTACTGGTGGGCCATGGCAGGCGGCATCGGGGCGACCGTGTTTCTGTTCAAGCGTTGGATCGCCACCGACACCGGCCGTTTGACCTTCGATCGGATTCTGCTGCGCCTGCCGATCTTCGGTAACCTGGCTCGAAAGGGGTCGGTGGCGCGGTTCACCCGCACGCTCGGGACCCTGCTGAGCTCCGGCGTGACCATCCTGGACGGTCTCGAAATCACTGCCCGCACATCCGGGAACCGGGTCATTCACGACGCGATCATGGACAGCCGCAGCTCGATCGCCGGAGGTGAGTCGATTTCAGAGCCGCTCAGGGTCTCGGGAGTGTTCCCGCCGATGGTCACGCAGATGATCAACGTGGGTGAAGAGACCGGTGATCTGGACGGGATGCTCAGCAAGATCGCCGACTTCTACGACGAAGAGGTAGACGCCGCTGTCGAGTCCCTCCTGAAAGCCATGGAACCGCTGATGATCGTGGTTCTCGGTACCGTGGTCGGGGGAATGATCGTGGCGATGTACCTCCCGATCTTCGGCATCATCAACACCATGAACTAGCTCCCGCGCAAGGAGGGGCAGTCTTGGAACGGGGCCGGGGCCTATGCAAATGGTCCCGGTTCGCTCATCCAGCCGCGGTTTTCCACCTCCACCCTGTTGGCCTGGGGCGAAACATCATATTCTCATGTGATTAGTGTGTCCGCATAACCCTGCGACAGGAACTCGCCGTGGTTTCGAGAACCGAAGAATACGCCCTGCGGGCAGCGGTATGCCTGGCGCGGCGTTATGGAACAGGCACAGTTCGGGCGCGTGACATGGCCAAGGCCACGGGCATCCCGGCCAACTACCTTTCCAAGATCCTGCACCAGCTGGCCCTCGCGGGTGTCGTCGAATCCGAGCGCGGCAGATCGGGCGGATTCACACTGGCAGGGCCTCCATCGTCCGTCGTTCTCGCGGCGGTCGTAGCTCCTTTCGAGCCGCAAGTGCAACGCACCCGGTGCCTGCTCGGCCTGCCCCAGTGCTCCGACTCCAACCCATGCGGAGCTCACGAGCGTTGGCGGA
>JBDHBK010000122.1:0-5910 GCA_039592635.1 Gemmatimonadota bacterium | reverse complement strand
GGCCAGGCGGCACGACGTGCACCGGCCGCAGGGGCGGTCCGCCGCAGACTCACACTGAACGAGAGACGCGAGCCACAGGGCGAGCCTCTGCTTGCCGATTCCCGGTGGACCCCGGAACAGGAGGGACTGTGGGATCCGGCCCGACTCAGCCGCCCGGGTCAGGCGCGACTGGAGTTCGGTGTGCCCGACCACGGGATGGAGGCTCATGATCGTCCACGGAGCCAGCGGACGGGATCGACCTGGCGGGGGTTGCCATCGCGTCCCGGTTCGTAGATCTGGAACTCTACGTGGGTGCCGCCTGCCGATCCCTCGTCGCCTCCCACGTGGCCGATCACCTGGCCGCCGCTCACGCGGTCGCCCATCCGCACGCTCAGGTCCTGGAGGTAGAGGTATCCGGACCAGTAGCCGCCCCCGTGATCGATGATGACGGTCTGCCCGAGCACACCCCGGGAACCCGCCCAGGCGACTTCGCCCGCCTCAACGGCCGCGACGGGCGTACCTCGCGGGGCGCCGATTCCGATGCCCTTCCACACGTCCTCGACGTCCGGCTTGGCCTCGCCGAACCGGTAGACCACGGCGCCCTGGACCGGCCAGTTCAGGCTTCCGAGGTCTGACGTGCGGAGGGTGGATGTACTGCTCGTACCCGCCACCCGCTCAGCTTCGAGACGGGCGCGCTCGAGCTCGACGAGCAGGTTGCCGAGCTGACGCTCCTCCTCGTCCAGCTCGGAAATCCTCGTCTGCGCCTGGCTTACCCGCCGCTGCGTGTTCGCCAGGCGGCGCTCCCGCTGCGACTCGAGTGTCTCGAGGTCCCTGACTTCTCTCTGCTTTTCGCCTCGCAGCGAACGAAGGCGGGCGAACTCGAGAGCCAGCTGGCGGCGCTGCTCGACCAGGCGTTCCTCCAGCCGCTGCACCTGGCTGACCAGCGTCCGGTCATATCGCGCGACCAGGTGCAGGTACTTGTACCGGCTGAGCAGGTCGCCGAAGGACCGGGCCTCCATCATGACCTGGACGGCGTGCAAGTCGCCCCGCTTGTAGATCTCGCGCAGGCGGGCCTCGAGTTCGGTGCGTCGCAGGACCAGTTCGTCGTGTGTGCGCAGCATGTCCCGGGTGGTTTCCTCCACCTGCAGCGCGTAGGCCTGGATCTGGAGGTCCAGCTCGTCCATGGCTCCGCGCGACGACCCGATGCGCCGCTCGATGTTGGCGATTTCCTCGGAGAAGGTGTGAACCTGGCCCCGCAGGTCATCATACTCCCGCGCCAGTTGCTGCTTCTCGCGGCGGATCTGGTCCAGCCGATCCTGGCTGTCCCGGATCTGGTCGCCGATCGCGCTCTGAGCCGCGAGATCCGGGGCGGCGCCGGCCAGGACGGCGGTGATGAACAGGACCACCAGCGGACGGAGCCCGCTGATCACGGTCGGCCGATCAGTAGACATCCAGCCGACGAAGCTCGCGGCGTACCGCTCGGCCCGCCGCCAGCATTCCGAGGATCCCGGCGAATGCCAGTCCTGCCGCGGTCCACAGCTCGGGTAGCCAGGCGAGCGTAACCAGGGTGCGTTCGACGGCCTGATGGGCCGCGAAGGTCATGACGAGGGCAAGCAGGCCGCCACCCAGCCCGGTGAGCAACCCCTCGACGAGAAACGGCCGCCGAATGTAGGAATCGGTGGCCCCCACGGTCTGCATGATCGCGATCTCATTGGCCCGCGCGAGAACGGACATCCGGACCGCGATGCCGATCAGCAGCGCGGCCCCGAGCGCGAAGCTCAGGCCGAGGATCGCCGCCGCTCCGCCGGCGACGCGCCGGAGCGAGTAAATCCGATCGACCCACTCGCGCCCATACCGTGTCTCCTCGACGAAGTGGTACGTGGCCACGCGGTCCGCCACGGCCTCCACGTCGGACGGCGTTCGAAAGTCGGGCTGCAGCGAGATTTCGAGAGAGGCGGGAAGAGGATTCACTTCCAGGTCCGAGTAGACATCCGAGAATTCCGTCAACTCCCGCGACGCCTCGTACAGCGCCTCGACCTTCGAGATGTACCGGGCTGCCAGGACCTCTGGATACGATTCGATCTCGTGGCGAGCGATCTCGATCAGCTCCTCGGACGTGTCATCCTTCAGGTAGGCCACGACCTCCACTCGCCCCTCCACGTCGGACAGGGCGACATCGATGTTGTGGGCCGTCAGGGCAAACAGGCCGATAGTGAACACGCTGAGTCCGATCGCCATGACGGACAGGAACGTGAGCACCGGGGCTCGCTTCATTCCCGAGAGGGCCTCGCGGAACGGCCTCATCCTGCCGTCCCCTCCACCGAGTCGAACACCAGTCGCCCCTGTTCGAGCTCGATCACCCGCACGTCTCGATGCTGCCTGAGCAACGCGCCGTCGTGCGTGGCCATGAGAACCGACGTGCCGGAGGCGTTGATTCGCTGAAACAGGCTGAACACGCCGGCACTCGCACGCTCGTCGAGATTGCCCGTCGGTTCGTCCGCGAGCAGGACCAGCGGGTCGTTGGCCAGGGCTCGCGCGACCGCGACCCGCTGCTGTTCACCTCCGGACAACTCGCGCGGAAGCGCCCCCGCTCGAGCGGCGAGGCCCACCTGGTTCAGCAGCTTCTGGACCTTCGGTCCGATCTTCGTTCGGGGTATACCGGTTACCTGGAGGGCGAACGCGATGTTCTCCTCGGCCGTGAGGTTCTCGAGGAGCCGAAAATCCTGGAAGATGTAGCCGACGCGCCGCCTCAACTCTGGCAGGTCACGCCGCCTGATCCGCGTTGAGCTGTACCGCGAGACTCGAACTTCGCCGGAACTCGGCTTGTGAAGCATGTGAACCAGCTTGAGTATCGTAGTCTTTCCGGCGCCCGACGCTCCCGTCAGGAAGGCGAATTCGCCCTTCCTGAGGTGAAACGAGACGTCGAGTACCGCGGGCGACGACCCGCCGAAACTCTTGGTGACCGCTCGAAGCTGTACCACCCTGCGGTTACCTCCCCCGACGACAGAAACGGATACATTGAGCCACGGCGGCCTTCATCGAAGAAGGGTCGGCCACTCCGCGGCCCGCGATGTCGAATGCCGTCCCATGATCCGGCGAAGTGCGCGGGAAGGGAAGTCCCGCCGTGACGTTCACTCCCGTATCCCCCGCCAGCGTCTTGAGAACGGCGAGGCCCACGTCGTGATACGGAACCACCACCGCGTCCACCACCCCCTCCAGGCACTTCCGAAACACGGTGTCGGCCGGAAATATGCCCACGATATCGGCGTCACCCACCGCGGCGAGTCGTTCCAGGGCTGGCGAAAGGATGCGCTCTTCCTCGTCGCCGAACAGGCCCTGTTCCGAAGCGTGTGGGTTGACGCCGGCCAGCGCAAGACGCGGGCGCGCGATGCCCCACCAATCCCTCAGGGCGTGGGCGGCGATGGTCGAGCGGCGCACCACCAGATCGACATCCAGGAGAGCCGGCACGCTGCGAAGGGGCACGTGGACGGTGAGGAGGGCGACACGGAGCGGCCCGCCCAGTACGGTCTCCTCAGCGGCCATGACCATGGTCACGTCGGCGACCCCGCATCGATCCTTGAGGAATTCGGTGTGGCCGGGAAAGTCGTACCCCGCGGCCCTGAGGGCGGTCTTCGCGATCGGGGCGGTGACGAGTCCATCGACGACTCCAGACAGGGCCATCGAAATGGCCTGCTCGATGGCAAGCGCAGAATGCTCCCCGGCCTCCCGCTCCCCGCCGTCCGACCATGTTCCCGTGGCGTGGTACTCGGCCGCTGCCGGTAGTCGAAGTGGGTTCTTCAGGGAGCCAGGCTCAGGGCCGAGAACTACGAAGTCCGCCGCCCCGGTAAGCTGCGGATCCGCGAGCACGGCTCGTGTCACTTCAGGGCCTATACCTCTGGGGTCCCCGAGTGTGACGGCAATCCTCGGCCTGTGGGATGTCTCTGGCATATCGCGTCAGGACTGCATGCGTGGCCCGGTAGCCTGTCGATCAGAGCCGGCGATCGACGTACACCTCGCCTCGCAGCTCCTCGAGGAACTTGGCGTAGCCCTTCTCGTTCATGAGGCTCTCCCGGATCTGCTCGCGGATGTCGTCGAGTTCCCATGCCCCTTCGGATTGGAAGCCGGTGATTCGGACTACGGCGAACACGGGACGGCCCGGCATGAATCCCTCGCTCTGGAACGGGCCAACGACCGCTCCCGGCACTGGATTCGCCAACGCCTGTGCGTAGGACTCGCCGAACTGGCCGATCTGCTCGTAGGGGATATCCGGAAACCGGATGGGCACCTCGCGCACCCCGTATCGCTCGGCCATCATTCGTACGTCAGAACCCTCACGGATCGAATCGGCGACGGCCATCGCCAGCTCGCCGGTGCGGCGAAAGTCATCCTCATTGATGACGGGCTGGATGAGAATGTGCCGGATCTTGCGTTCGCCGCCCCGAACGTTGTCCACCCTGATGATGTGGTAGCCGAACCTCGTGGCTACCGGTCCGATCGGCTGTCCCGTGCGCGCAGCCCAGGCCGCGTCGGCGAACGCTGGAACGAGGAGGGACCGCTGGATCCAGCCCAGGTCTCCGCCCTGCTCACGGTTCGACATGTCCATGGAGTACTGGCGAGCCGCGACCTCGAAATCCTTACCATCCCGTATCTCGGCCAGGACCTGCTCGGCGAGGGCAATGGAGCTGTCCCGGGCCGCCTCTCCGGGTACGGGTTCGATCACCACCTGTTCGAGCGAGATCGAGGCCGGACGCGTCTGACCGACGAGGTTGGTCTCGAAATACGCAACGACCTCTTCTTCCGTGACCGTCACCGGCGGAAGATTGTCGCGATTCGCCCGAACGAACTCTTCGATGATCATCTGCGAGCGCACTTGGCCGCGCAGCCACTGGCGATACTGAACGAGGGACCGGCGCGACTTGGTCACCGCGTCCTGGAACTCGGAAGCCGACGGGAAGGAGTTCCGGATCTCACGGAACCGACGGTCGGTTTCGCCGTCGAGCTGTTCCGGGGGTACCTGGAGGTCCGATTCCTTGGCCTTCTGCAGAAGGATGCGGGAGTCGATGAGATTGGTGAGCGTCTGGCCGGCCAGGGAAACGAACTCGGGGGTTCCGATTTCAGGCAACTCGGCGCCTTGGGCTCCCGCCTGCACGATCGACTCTATGATCTCGCTGTACAGGATGGCCGTATCGCCCACGACCGCCACGATTCGGTCCACCGTCTCGATGGAATCCGGAGCGACACCGCCCGGAAGTTGCTGCGTGGGCTCCTCGTCCGCCGGCTCCTGCCCGACCGCGACAGAGACACACCCGGCGATGAGCCACAGCGAAATATAGACCGCGCCGGTCCGACCCCGTCCTGCTGTCATCCGACCTCCACCCAGGTGTCACCGTCCTCGAATTGGGGCTCCGGCGCTTCAAGCTCCGCGGGACCAGCCCCGGCTGCGCGCAACTCGGCAGCCAGACGAGCGGCGCTCCTCACCCCGCTCTCGTCTACACGTACCGGGAAATGCGGGTCCAATACGACGCGGAACTCGCCCAGCCACGGCGTGGCGCGAGCGCGGTCCATCGTTCTTTGGAGGAAGTAGTAGCCCTGCTCGTCGATGTCGAAACGCGGATTGGCGATGAGTTGTGTGGACAGTCCCAATCGCGCCGCGATGTGACCCAACTGGTCGGCCAGCGCAATGGCGAGAGCCTCGCGCTGCTCGGCATTTGCGGTGACCCCGGAACCGGCCGCAGCGCTGATCAGTATCTCATCCCGCGCCAGTCGCATGAGATAGTCATGGATATCGTCCTCGGAGGCCTCCGCGAACACCCGGCGCATGTCGTCTCGCACCAGGAACAGCCGCCGAATTTCCTCGACGGAGAGATCACCTCCGTCCCAGGTCACGAGCTTCATTCCGTCGGGAATCGTGCTAGCCGCGAGCGTCGGGTC
>JBDHBK010000121.1:0-5922 GCA_039592635.1 Gemmatimonadota bacterium | reverse complement strand
GATCGGCCAGGAGCTAGGGGTAGCCAGTCTGCTTGAAGGGAGCGTGCGCCGGTCCGGCGATCGGCTCCGGATCGTGAGCCAACTGTTCGACGCAGAGAGTGGGGAGTGTCGGTGGGCCGAGACTTTCGACCGTGACCTGACGGACATATTCGCCGTGCAGAGCGAGGTTGCGCAGCGAATCGCGGATTCGCTCCAAGCCACGATATCGCCCGCCGAGCTTTCGATGATCCAGAGGCGGCCTACCCACAATGTGGAGGCGCACAAGCTCTACCTCCGAGGCCGGTACCTGTGGAATCGTCGCACAGGGGATGGACTCGAGCGTGCTGCACATGCGTTCACACGGGCGATCGAGCTCGACCCTGAATACGCGCCCGCGCACGCCGGGCTCGCGGATACGCGGCTGCTGTTGGGTGCGTACGGATACATGCCGGAATTGCAGGCCGTGGCCGAGGCCAAGGCATCGATCGAGGCCGCACTCGAGAAAGACGAGCGACTGGCAGAGGCTCACGCGTCGCTCGGCCAGGTCTACCGCACGGAGAGGAACTGGGCGGAGGAAGAGGAGTCCTACCGCCGCGCTATCGAGCTCAATCCGAACTACGCGACGGCCCACCAGTGGTATTCCACCCTCCTGGCGGCTCTCGGTCGTCACGAGGAGGCGGCGCGGGAAATAGGGATCGCGCAGGATCTCGACCCGCTGTCGAGTGCCATCGGGGTGACGGCCGGAAGCCTGTTGTGCCTCAAGCGAGACTACGAGGGGGCAATCGAGCAATTCCACCGGACGCTCGAGCTCGACCCTGACTATTTCTCGCCGCACGCCTGGTTGATCAATGCCTACGGAGCTTTGGGTCAGAGAGAAGGCGCCATGCAGGCGTACCGCAAGGTCGCCGAAATCCGCGGTGACCTGAGGCACTCTCGCCTCTTCCTGGCCATCGTGCACGCCTTCCTCGGGGAGGCTGAACAGGCCCTGCCTCTGGCACAGAAGCTGGAGGAGGTGGGAGGGGACCCGGTGTCGATCGGGATCGTCTATGCCCAGCTCGGCGATGCCGACCGCGCATTCCAGATCCTGAACTCGGCGCTCGATGACGACAGTTGGTGCATGTTCCTGCTTCTCAGGAATCTGCTGTTCTACGTGAAGTCGGGATTCTGGTTCGATCCGATTCGCGACGACCCGCGCTTCGATGGCCTGCTGCAGCGAATGAACCTGAAGGACTGACGGTTGCACCGGTCGGCCCCGGCGTCGGGGCTGGCGCACCTTATCGGAGTTCAGTATTATTCCTAGACAAACACTAGACAAACAATGGATGGCTTATGGGAACCGGCAACTTGCTGCTGACCTACGTGGCCTCGCTAGGCGCGTTTCTGGCGCTGGACTTCGCATGGCTCGGATTCGTGGCCCGAGGCTTCTACAGAGACCAGATGGGGCACTTGATGAGAGCGGACGTGCGCTGGCTTCCGGCTTTCGCCTTCTACGCCCTCTTCGTCGGCGCCATTCTGGTCTTCGTCGTACTGCCAGCCGTCGAGCGTGGCTCGCTGGCGCGCGCCGCTTTGCTCGGCGCCTTCTTCGGCCTCGTCACGTACGCGACCTACGACCTTACGAACCTGGCAGTCATGCAGGGGTTTCGGACGCAACTCGCGCTGGTCGACATGGCGTGGGGGACGGTCCTCTGCACCCTGGTTTCGATGGCCGGATATGTCGCCGCGACGCGCCTTGCCGGTTAGCGCGTTGCGGCCCGCCTGCAGGCTCTCGACGCGGCCGGAGCGGCCGGAGCCTCGTCTCTACTCTGCCCGCAACGCCTCCACCGGGTTGACCCGGGTGGCCCGCCGGGCCGGGAAGTAGGTAGCCAGCACGCCGGAGAGAAGCAGTGCCGCCGCCATCCCTCCGTAGGTCGCCGGCTCGAAGGGACTCACGCCGAACAGGAAGAACGAGACGCCCTTGGCCATCGCGAAGGCCAGTCCGAGGCCCACCACGATCCCGATCGCGGCGAGGATCATCCCCTGCCGCATGATCATGCTGACCACGTTTCCGTCCTGCGCCCCGAGCGCCATGCGAATGCCGAGCTCCTGCCTGCGCTGGGACACGGAGTAGGCCATGACGCCGTACACCCCGGCCAACGCCAGCACGAGCGCGATGACCGCCACCACGCTCATGATCTTGGCCATGATCGTGTCGCCGCCAAGCGATTCGTCGATGACGTCTTTCAGCGGACGGATGCTGTAGGCCGGGATGTTGGCGTCGACGGCTCTGACTTCCGCCCGGACGGACTCGAATAGCGACTCGAGCGGAGCATCGGACTCGACCAGGTAGCCCAGGTTTCGGCGCCCTGTCTGGTAGACCGGAACGTAGACCATCGGCCGCTCACCCGGCGTGGAGCTCGCCACCCCCGTGTTCGCTGCCACGCCAACGACTTCGCTCGCGTTCTCGCCGAACAGGATCTCCCGGCCGATCGGCTCGGCGTCCGGCCAGTGTCGCTCGGCCAGCACCTCGTTGATCACGATTACGTCCCTGGCGCCCTCGCGGTCCGAGTCTTCGAGCCCCCTGCCCCGCACGATCGGTACGTCCATCGCGTCGAAGTAGCCAGGCGTGATCTCGAGCATGTTCGTGACCTTACGGTCCTGGTCCGTCTGGATGTCGTCTCCCGGCAGGGTGTAGTAATTGCTGTTGTTTCCCTGGGACGGGATAATCGATGTCGTGCCGACCCCGGTCACGCCCGGAAGAGACTCCAGCCTCTCGACTAGTTCTTCGTGAAACGCCGTCACCGTCACTTCGTCCGGGTATTCCTGCTCGGGCAGGGCGATCCGGAAGGCCAGCAGGTCGCTCTCATCGAATCCGCGATCGGCGAGGCGGACGTTGTAGAAGGCCTGCACCAGCAAGGCCGAGGACACCAGCAGGGCCAGCGCGAGCGCGACCTCGCCGATGACCAGGCCCTTGCGGAGGCGTCCGCCTCGGGACGCCGTGCCGCCGCGGCCTCCCTCCTTGAGCGAAGCCGCCGTGCTTCCTCGCGCACCCTGTATCGCCGGGGCCAGGCCGACCAGAACCGCGCTCAGGATCACGATCGCTGTCGTGAACAGGAGGGCACGCCCGTCCAGAGCGATTTCGTTGACCCTCGGAAACCACGAGGGCATGACCGAGACCAGCCAGCGGATTCCGAACACCGAGACCACGATGCCTACGAGTCCCCCAGCGAACGACAGGATCAGGGACTCGGTCAGGAAATACCGTATCATGCGAGCGCGGCCGGCGCCCAGGGCCGACCGGACCGCCATCTCGCGCTCACGCCCCACGGAGTGCGTGAGCAGCAGGTTGGCCACGTTCGCGCAGGCGATGAGCAGCAAAAACAGCACGGCGAGACTCGATATCGAGGTGCCGACCCTGAATCCCTCGTTGAAGATGTCGTCCTGCAGGGTCAGGATCCTGGCCCCGTTCCCGGCATTCGTCTCCGGGTACTCGTCGGCGAGTTGGGCTGCGATGCGCTCCGTCTCATCCGCCGCCTGCGCCTGTGTGAATCCGTCCTTCACCCGGGCCAGCACGCTGATGTAGTGACTGTTTCGGGATTCCTCGCCGGTGATGGCGAAGGGAACCCAGATGTCGTCGAATACGGATTGAAACCAGAAGTCGGGAGGCATGACCCCGACGATCGTGTGCGGCTCGCCGTCCAGCAGGATGTTGGAGCCGAGGACGTCTGGATCTGCTCCGAAACGTCGCTGCCACAGGCCGTGACTGATGAGAGCGACCTGGTCCCGGCCCTCGACTTCTTCCTCTTCCACGAAGCCCCGGCCCAACGCCGGCTGCACACCGAGAACGCGGAGCCAGTTCCAGCTCAGACGCCGGCCCTGCGCGCGCTCGGGCCGGTCCCCCTCGGACAGGTTGAAGGCCGCGCCGCGCGAGACGGCCACCTCCATCGTCTGGCTCCGCTCCCGGAAGTCGACGAAGTCCGGAACCGAAAACGAGACCCACATCCACCCACGTTCCTGGTTCGTGGTGTACATGGACTGGAGCTCGTGAGAGTCCGGGTAAGGAAGAGGCCGGAGCATGAATACGTCGACGGCCGTGAAGATGGTGGTTACCGAGCCGATGCCGACTCCCAGGGACAGAATCGCGATCAGTATCAGGAGACCGCCGCGGCGAAGAGAACGGAAGCTGTACTTGAAATCCTGCCAGATCCTGTCCATGCCACGGTCCATCGCCGAAGGAGATACGATGCGCAGTCTCGGGATACTACGGCTGGCGCCCGGAGGTGTTTCAGCTACTCGCGGGCCATCCTGTCCATGAGTGCCTGCCAGCGGGGATCTCCCCGCAGCGGGTCGGCCGAGGGATCCGCCCCGATGCCGGCGAGGGTGCCCGGTTCCGTCTCGTAGCCGCGCTCGAGGTACTCGAACGCAAGGTCCAGGTCGCCAAGGGCACCATACACCAGTCCGACCTCCTTCAGCGGTACTCCGGCCGCCTCCGCCTGCCCGAGGTTCTCGAGCGCCTTCTCCCGATTCCCCGCCCTCGCGTAGGCCCAGGCCAGTCCGGCGGGGTAGTACGGATCGTCCGGGTTCAGCTCGATCGCGTTGCTGAATGACTCGATCGCGCTTTCGGACTCGCCCTTGATGGTGTGGGCCATTCCCGCGTAGTAATGAGCGTCGGCTTCATTAGGCTCCAGCTCGAGCAGCTTTCGCGATTCCTCGATCGTCCCGTCGTAGTCGCGCACCCAGGCCAGCCGGGCGACCAGGGTTCGGCGCAGGCCCACGGACAGGGGGTCCAGCTGTACCGCACGGCGTGCCTCGAGCACCGACTCCACGGGTCGACCCAGATCGAGCAGAATGGCGCTGTACTGCGCGTGCGCCTGCGCGCTGCCCGGATTCAGCTCCAGGACCCGCAGGACCTCCCGGTTCGACTCTCCTGGGCGCAACTCGAGCCGCAGCAACTGCGCGCGCAGAAGACGCCCTTCGGCCAGGTCGGGATTCAATTCGAGCGATCGCTCGAGCGCCTCCCGCGCCTGCGGTAGAGCTTCGTCCTCCGAGAGGTACCCCAGGTTGAACAACTGCAGATAGGCGTTAGCCAGCCCCGCATGTGCCAGGGCATAGCTCGGATCGGCGGCGATCGCCTCCCGATACAGACCCGCGGCGTCTTCCACGCCGGCTCGCGTACTGCCTCGATTGTCGAGGATGAAACGGCCCCGTACGTACAGGTCGTAGGCCTCGAGGCTCTCGGTCGGCCGCTCCTCGATTCTCTCGGCGACCTCCGGTGTCAGCGTCGCCTGCAAGGCCAGCGCGATTTTCTTGGCAAGATCGCTCTGGATCGCGAACACGTTCGCGGCTGTGAGTTCTTCATCGTACGTCTCCGCCCACAGGTGCTGATCCGTGCTCGCATCGATGAGCTGGACGTTTACGCGCACCCGATCCCCGGACCGCTGCACTCCACCCTCCACCACCGTCGCCACACCGAGTTCGTCGGCGATCTCACCAATGTTCCGGTTGACCCCCTTGTACTCCATGACCGACGTGCGCGAGATGACCTTCAGCGAGTCGATCTTGGCGAGCTGCGTCAGAAGGTCGTCGTGCATCCCCTCGGCGAAGTACTCGTCCTCCTCCGAGGTCGTTCGGGTCGCGAATGGAAGCACGGCAACGGAGCGGAGATCGCGCGTCGCTTCCGATCCGGCACCGGACGAGCCCGGCTCGGCTGTTCCAGGTCGCGCTCCGGGACCGACGAGCATCCAGCCCGCGGCCACGACTCCCCAGAGGGCAAACGCACCGATTCCGCCGAGGATCGCGTTCTTCCACGTGAGCAGAGAGCCGCCGGACGGCCCGTGCTCGCCGGTAGTCGGCGACTCGTGATGGCCCTCGCTACCGGCTGGCTCCGGCCCGCCGGAACCCTCCTGCACCACCGCCGTCGCCAGGACGATCGGGAGCCCGATCACAAGGAGAGCCAGGGCGAAGGCC
>JBDHBK010000120.1:0-6208 GCA_039592635.1 Gemmatimonadota bacterium | reverse complement strand
GTCATCGTCCCCGAATGGGATCCCCCGGACGAAATCAAGGGAACCAGCGTCCAGATACGGGTTCTCGTGAGTGCCGAAGGCCGTGCGCTGGAGGTTGAATTGCGGCCGCGGACGCCCAACTCGAGCTTCAATCGACGGCTGACGGACACCTACATGCAGATGGACTACAAGCCGGGCCGCCGCATGGGTCGCGCGATTACGGCCCCGGCTGAAATCACCCTGATCTTCTGACCTCCCGCGCAGGCATCCACGACGCAGGATCCAGTTTCCGCCGCGTGGCAGGGCTCCCTATATTACGCCGTTCATGTCCTGGCTCAGCGTCCCGTTCCGACGAAGGCCCGGCGCGTCGAGGCCGCGTCGGCGCAAAGTGGCCACGCCAATGGCCGTGCTCGCGCTCTCGATCCTGTGTGTCCGGGCCCTTCCGGGACAGGATGTCGGCGGAGTACCGGCCCCGGCTGTCTCCGACACCATTCCCCCGGCTGATTCCGCAGTCGTAGGAGCGATCGCCGTGGACGTCGCGCCAGCCGACCCCAGCGCGATCGATTCCGCTGCCGCAGACCCCGTCGCTGCCGATACCGCACCCCAGCAACAGAGCAGGCCGGCTGGCCTGGAACTCGGGATGACCACCCTCCCGTTTCCCTGGGTCACCCGCCTGGACATGGTCCAGAGAGCGTACGGCTCGGAACTGATCCGGTACCAGTGGACGAGTGCGCAGGCATGGCTGGCCAGCGAGGGGGCCAGGATGGACCAGGCCCTGGCGGCACGGGCCGACACGCTCTCCTGGCTCGGACTCTCGGTGGACAAGTTCCCGGACGGGTTCAGTCGTCGCCGCTTCCTCGCGGAAGTGCAGCCAGCCGCTGCCGACTCACTCGTCCAACAGGTGGCTCAAGAGCAGCGCATCGACATCCTGCCGGATATTCTCGAGCAGTACGCGGATCTCGAGCTGGAGCTGGATGGCAGCGGGCAGTTGAACAACCGGTGGCAGAGCTTCGACCCCTGCACCATCAACGTAGGGCAGAAATGCAACGCGGGAGCGTTTCCCTCGGTTACACCCGAATTCCAGCTCCGGGCGCTGGTCCGCGGGACCATATCCGAGCGATTTCACGTGAACGTCGACTTCGATCAGACGCGCGAGTTCAACGCCGTCAACGATCTGAACGTCTACTACCAGGGCAAGCCCGGTGAGATTCTCGAGTTCGCCGAGGTAGGGCAGGTCACGTTGCCGTTGCCTCGCTCCCAGTACCTTTCGCGGGGTATCCCGGCCGGAAACTTCGGGTTTCGAACCGACGCCCGGCTGGGACCTTTGACCCTGCGGGGCGTCCTGGCTGAGCAGGAAGGCAACGTGCTCGACCGGGAGATCACACTCGACGTCGGGGGGTCGGGCGGAGAGAGTTCCGTTCTCCAGGATTTCGAGGCGACCCTGGACGATGCCGCTTACCAGACAGGGCAGTATTTCTTCCTGGTCGATCCGCGTCAGATCCAGGGGTATCCGTACATCGACATCCTGGCGCTCGAGGGAACGGAGGTGCCGGACAGCCTCCGTCCGTCATCCTCCGTGAAACTCTATCGGCACGAAGTGGCTGGCGGAGGTCAGCAGCAGAACGTCCAGGAAGGGATCATCCAGGCCCGGGGCCTGGCGGCACGCTCTCCGCTGGAGGACGACCCGGCGGTTCCGGACAGCGTTCAATTCCTCGGGTTCTACCGGCCGCTGGTGGAGGGCGAGGAATACATCGTTCACCGCAGTGGCCTCTGGGTAGCGATTCGATCCCGAATTCAGCGCGACGAGGCGCTGGCGGGAACGTACATCGCGGCCAATGGCGATACGATCGGCGACTACAACGCCGAGGACATATTCCGCAATATTACGAACACCGGTAGTGGCGAGCTTCCGGTTCTCGAACTGTTCAAGGATGCCGAGACGCACCGCCCCGGAGGCGTCACCTGGGACCGCGAGATGCACAACATCTATCGGATCTCCAGTTCGAACGACGTGGAGTGGGGCAGCGTGAAGCTCGTCGTGTCGCAGGGGCCCGTCGAGTCGGGGCCGGTCGTGCGAACCTCCAATCAGACCGAGTACTCGTTCCTCGAGATCTTCGGTCTCGACGACCAGCCGCGGGACGACAACCTGGACGATGGACGGATCTGGCGTCCCAGCTCGAGCGGAGAGTTTGCCGGCACGAACGTTCTCACCGGTGTCTACCTGGTGTTCAAAGCGCAGGAGCCGTTCAAGACGCCCCCCCCCATCCAGGACGACCGGGTCCCCGCCCTGCAGGGACAGCCCTTCCCGCTGGTGGAATCGGACAAGAATTCGGCGATCTACGATGAGCAGCTGGATCAGAATCGCGAGACGGCATACCTGTACCGGCTCAACCTGGAATACCGGGCGCGCAGTTCCGAGGCGCAAAGCTCCTTCTCACTCGGCGCCATCGGCATCCGGCAGGGAAGCGAGCGGGTGACGCTGAACGGCAGGGACCTGGTCTCCGGCGAAGACTACACCATCGACTACGACATCGGACAGCTGACCCTGCTCCGCCCGGGCGACCTGTTCGCCGGTGCCGACAATCCCAATCTGGCGGTCCGGTTCGAGCAGAAACCACTCTTCCAGGTCGGGACGAAGAGCATCCTGGGGTTCACCGGCGACTATGCCCTGGGCGAGCACGGCTCGATCGGGATGGTATCCATGTTCCAGAAGGAGGGAACCGTCCTCACGCGGCCCGAGATCGGTCTCGAACCGAGTGGCGTCAACCTCCTCGGCGCGGTGGCCAACTTCGACTTCCCTTCTCGAGCCCTCGACAACTTCGTGAACACGCTGCCCGGCATCCGGACGGACCGGCCGTCGCGCGTGAAGTTCTCGGGAGAGCTCGCCGCCTCGAGTCCGACGACGAACCGGATCGGCACGACCTGGGTGGAGGACTTCGAGGTCGGCGAGGGTGTGCGTCTGGGCCTGGTCACCCGCTCCTGGCGTAACGGTTCACTGGTGAGTCGGGCCGATGTCAGCGACGGCTTCCTCCCCCCCGTGCCGGGCCTCGACAATCAGCTGACCACCGTCTGGCAGTCGCAGTGGGATGACAACGGGACCCTGCGTGGCTCGCTCCTGGTCAACCAGATCGATCCTCAGTTGACCGTCCTCAACGCGGGGTCTCGAGAAACGGTCCTGTGGATCAGCGCGACAGAGCCCCCGGATACGGAGCCCGGCTGGTTCTCGATGACGACCGTGCTGTCACAATCGGGGATCGACCTCACCACCAGCGAGTTCCTGGAGTTCTACGCATCCACGGCAGGCAACACGGACGAGAGCCTGGCCTTGATCGTCGACATCGGTACGATCAACGAAGACGCGTATGTCGCGGATTCACTCGGGATCCTGTCGGGTATCGGAAACCTGGACCAGGAAGTCGATCCGATCGTCGGGGTTTGGGGGAGCCAGGACGATACGGGCCTGTGGGGAACCGGGTGCCGGTCGGAGACGAACGCTTCGGCGTGGCCTCTCGGGGATCCGCGGGCCAACTGCACGAACAACAACGGCCTGGAAGACAGCGAGGACCTGAATCGCGACAACTTCCTGAACACCGACGAACGATATTTCCGCTACATCGTTCCGCTCACTCAGCCATCCAGGTACTTGAATCGGCCTACAGGTGGCGAGTTCGAATTCAACCTGTACCGGCTGCCCCTGCGCCTCCCGGATCTCCAGGAGAACGCGACCGGCAACGAACAGCAGAACGTCAAACACGTGCGGATCACCCTGACCAGCGCGGTCGATGCCCGGGTGTTGCTGAGCCGCATGCAGTTCACCGGCTCACCCTGGCTCAAGCGAGCCGGGACAGGAAGTGTCACCGGCCCGATCGGCGATGAGCCGGGCACCGCCGGGCAGGTCGCCGTTGGCCCGATCTCGACGGTGGACCGGGGCTACGTTTCTCCGCCGGGGATCTTCGACCAGGAGGCCGACAAGACCGATGAGCTGAATCTCTCCAGCGCCTCGATCAACGAGAAGGCCCTGCAGATCGTCTTCTCCGACATCCCGGTCGGCGAAAGGGTCGAGGTGTTCCGGAAGTTCACGGACCGACCGCGGGACTTCCTGCCCTACGGGCGCATGCGGGCCTGGAGCCTGGCGCAGGGGGATGATTGGGGTCCCGGAGGCAGCCTCCGGTTCTTCATCCGTATGGGGTTCGACGCCAACAACTTCTACATGTACCGGGTCCCACTCGAGAACTCCCCCAGCCAGCCGACCCGCGCGGACTGGCTGCCCGAAGACTTCATAGACTTCGACCGGCTCCTGGCGCTCAGGGCGGAGGCCGAACGGCTGATCAACGCGAACGGATCCAATCTGCCGGGCGACACGACGTTCGTTCTGTGGGACGTCGATGTCCTGGCCGACGGAGACAGCACCCTGGCCCTGGTGATCAACGACCGGTCCCGGGCTCCGAACCTGTCGGCGATCCGGGAGATGGCACTGGGCATCGAGAACGTAGGGACCGACGATGCCGGGCCCGGAGAGTTGTGGGTGAACGACATCAGGCTGGACGAAGCCCCGGACCAGAACGGAGTCGCGGCGCTGGCGGATGTCCAGGTCGATCTGGCGGATGTGCTCTCTCTCCAGGCCAACGTGAATACGGTGAATCCGTTCTACCGACAACTCGGCGAAACGCCTTCGTTCATCCGGCAGCTCGACTACGGCGGTCGGGCCACGCTGCAGGTCGGCAGATTCCTGCCCGATGCGTGGGGGCTGAACATGCCGGTCGGGTTCGCCTACGTATCCGATGGGGAAGATCCTTACTTCCTGCCGCAGACGGATGTACTGACCGCGCCGCTCGAGAACCTGCGGACGGGCGCTTTCTCGGAGACTCGGTGGAACGTCGCGCTGTCCAAGGGGACGCGTTCCGGAAGTCCACTGCTCAGGGCCACGATCGACGGCCTTCGCCTCGGGTACACATCGCGAAGCGCCAACACGACGGCCACGCTGTCAGAGGCTGAGGCTTCGGGTTGGGGCGCCACGGGGGCCTGGGCGCGAGACGTGGTCGACAAGTCGTTCCCGCTGATTCCGGGGTTCCTCCGATCGGCCATCGATGTACTGCCCGACTTCATCTCGCAGAGCGTCCTGATGCAGAACTTCAAGGGCATGCGATTCAGGTGGACTCCGCGGAATCTCAGCCTGGGTGCGGCTCTGAACCGATCCGAGGACTCGAGGAAGCGATACCAGACGAGCACGTTTCAGGCGACGGACGGGGACGTGATTCCGACGGTCGATCTGCAGCACGCGCTCCGGCCGCGAGCGGGATTTCAGCTCCAGCCGTTCCCGTCGATCGTGTGGGGATTCGACTTTCAGTCCGCACGTGATCTCGTATCCCCCAGCCTGCGGGCATCCCGACCCGCCGGCCAGGCGGAACTGGAACGGGCGTCGCGAACGTTCCTGGGAATGGACGTCGGATGGGAGACCAACCGCAACGTTCGCACGGACCTGTCCTGGCGTCCTCGCTTGGCGAGCTGGTTCGACACCGATTTCGCGATGAACACGGACTACGGAACGAACCGGAACGTCTCGTACATCCAGGACCTGGACGGTGACACGACCCTGGTTCGCGACCTCTCCATGCAGCGTGACCTCGGCTTCCAATTCGAGGTGCGTCCGGACCAGTTCCTCTCGGTCCTCGGAGTAGCGGGAGGGCCCGAAGTCACCGGAATGGCGCGCAGCCTGAGGGCCTTCTGGGACCGGCTTGCTCCCATACGCATCGACTGGCGCAGAGCCGTCAACTCGACCTACGATCGCCGCGACCTGGCCCCCACGCTGTGGGACCAACTCGTTCTGACGAGCTTCAACAGCATGCGCGTGATGGGCGCGGATACGGCCTCCGCGGCGGGGGACACGCGCTCGTGGGCAGTCGACGGAGGCTACCTGTTTCCCATGGGGCTCGACTTCGACATTTCCTACAGTTCGTCCGATCGGCTGACCATCACACCCCTGAGTGAGCGCCGTGTGAAGGACAGCGAGTGGCCGTCGCTTGGATTGCGGTGGCGCACGGTGCCGATCCCACGTCTCCTGGACGGTATCCTGCGTGATATCAACGTGACGGGTTCCTGGCGCACACGCTCGACCAATACGAGTACGACGACCGGTCAGGACCGGGGAAGTGAGCAGACCGTACGATCGGTCGGACTGATGTTCATCCTGACGAGTGGTTTCAACATTTCATATGATTTCGACAACACG
>JBDHBK010000119.1:0-6669 GCA_039592635.1 Gemmatimonadota bacterium | reverse complement strand
ATGTGCTCGCCTCAAACATTGGGACTCCTCCCCTATCGGGGTTGTCGGTTCGCAAGATCGTAATTCAAAAGTACATCAGGAGGTGCGGCGCGGGACCCCCGACAGCACCACATCAAGTTCTCCGATCACCCTCCCCGCATCGTCGTAAGAGAAGACGAGGGGTGGCTTGATCTTGATCACGTTCTCGAACGGGCCGTCGGTGCTGAGCAGGATGCCCCGCTCTCTCATCTCATTGATCACGTCAGTGGCCTCTTCCGTCGCCGGCTCGAGCGAGTCGCGATCGCGCACCAGTTCGACGCCTATGAAGAGGCCGAGGCCCCGGACGTCGCCCACGAGCTCATGTCGCTTACCGAGCTCTGCGAGTCCTTCCCTGAATCGTGTCCCCACCTTCAGGGCGCGCGCTCTCAGACCCTCTTCCTCGATCACGTCCAGGACGGCGAGACCGATGGCGCACGATACGGGGTTTCCGCCGAAGGTGTTGAAGTACTCCATCCCGTTGTCGAACGCGTCGGCGATCGCCCTGGTGGTCAGGACGGCCCCCATCGGATGGCCATTTCCGATCGGTTTCCCCAGCGTAACGATATCCGGCACCACGCCCTGCGTCTCGTAGGCCCACCAGTGCGAACCCACCCGCCCGAAGCCCACCTGAACCTCGTCCGCCACGCAGATGGCCCCGGCCTCTCGCACGTGCCCGAGGCAAGCGCCGCCCCACGAAGCTCTCCGGCCACGGCATCGGCGTATTTCGCCGCGGCCTCCGGATCATCCGCGCGATAGGGTCCCCGGTAGGTATCGGGCACCGGGGCCACGTGCACGTGCTCCGGTTTCCCGGTCCCTCCGGCGTGGTCGAACTTGTACGGGCTCAACTCCACCATCCCGCCCGTGTTCCCGTGATATGCGCTGTCGAGCACGACCACATCCCGGCCGCCCGTGGCCGTCCTCGCCAAGCGGAGGGCCAGCTCGTTGGCCTCGCTTCCCGAGCAAACGAAGAAGCAGACCTCAAGCGGGTCGGGCATGGTGTCGGCGATCCGGCTGGCATACTCGACGATGGTCTCGTGCAGGTAGCGCGTGTTCGTGTTCAGGACCGCAATCTGGCGCTGCGCCGCCTCGACTACGCGTGGGTGGCAGTGTCCCACGTGGCACACGTTGTTCACGCAGTCCAGGTAGGGCCGCCCATTCTCGTCGAACAGAAACTGGCCCTCTCCCCGAACGATCTTGAGCGGGTTCCGATACGAAAGACTCAGTGAGCCGCCCAGATGGCGGTGCCGCAACTCGAGGATTTCTTCAGGCTTCATCCGGTGCTCGCTCCCGCGAGGCGTTTCCCCCGGTCGGACTCCGGCTCGCGCAAGCGTCCTCGAAGGTGTCGATCCACCGGTCCGGTGGCGTGGTGGACATCCAGTCGAGGAGGCTCCAGGCGGGGGCTTCCGACACCGCCAGGTAAGCGTTGGCCGGGTCCACGGACAGCCGGTGCGCCGACATCGTCACACTGACGCACAGACGCGCTTCGATCAAGTACGGGAGAGCGCGAATCTCGGAACGATCCAGGGCCAGTTCGCCATGATACCCGGCCAACACCCGCGCACCGGCAGCCAGCGGGTCGGCTGCCGACAGCATGGGGTAGGCCATGGCGATCGCCAGCTCGCAGGCACGGGCGGTCCAAACCAAGTCCCCGAAGTCCAGCAAACCCGTGACCCGCAGATCTTCGCCCTCTCCCGCGACCAGCAGGTTGTAGTCGTTCGCGTCGTTGTGGATCACCTGGAGCGGCAGGAAGTCCACTTCCGGGAGAACCCGGGTCTCGAAGTGCGACAGCCTGGACCTGACGAGCTCCCGACCCGCCGGATCGGCGATATGGTCCACGAACGACAGAGCCCCCGGTGCGTTCCTGAGGTCCCAGGGATAGATACGCCGCGTCGCCGGGTCATCGAACTCCGCCAATCGGCGGTCCAGGTCGCCCAGGCCACGCCCGAGATCGTGGAGGAGCGCATCCGGCGGGTCCTGCACGTCGGCCATGAGCCGCCCCGAGAGCCAGGTCACGAGCCACACCGGGTGGAGCCCTTCCCTCGTCACGAACCGGCCCACCGAACCCGGTACCACGGCAGGGGTTTCAAGCCGGCCCGGACTCTTCTGAAGCAGGTCGAGGGCCGACACCTGCGCGTCCAGGAAGGCGGTGTCCTCCTCCGAGTTCATGATCTTGAGAACGTAGTCCGTACCCTTCCGGTCGCTGAGTCGGAAGTTCTGGTCCACGTAGCTCGGCAGTTCCCGGGCGACGACGTCGAGGCCGTAGTGGCGGGCCGCCAGTTCCTGAGCCTGTTCGGGCGAGAATCGGGGTATGATCTTGCTGTCCGGTTGCGGGAGTGACCTGTAAGTTCATGCCCGCCGTCTGGCGGATCTGGCAAGCTTCGACCCCGCTACGACCAAGTCAACCTGAGCGTCACAGAATCAGCGCCGGAGGCTGCATTGATCCGCACTGTCCATCCCCTATTTCTATCAGCAGCGTCGCTGGGCGCCCTCCTCATCCTCGCCGGTGGGTGCACGGACGAGAATTCGCACGAGCACCCTGAAGGCGTGCCTGACTGGGAGAACCCGACGGTTTTCGACATCAATAAGGAACGTCCGCACGCCACGTTCACGTCGTTCCAGGATCGAGAGTCTGCGCTGGCCCGGAAGCGGGAGGAGTCGGCGACCGTCCGGTCCTTGAACGGGCAGTGGAAGTTCAACTGGGTGCGAAAGCCCTCCGATCGTCCCACGGACTTCATGACCCCTGACTTCGACGCGAGCGATTGGGACGAGATCGCCGTGCCGGGAAGCTGGGAGATTCAGGGTTATGGCATTCCGCATTATTTCGACGTCGCGTATCCGTTCCCGCCCGACCCTCCCTGGATTCCGCACGACTACAACCCGGTGGGCTCGTATCTGACGTCGTTTTCGGCCTCGCCGGAATGGGAGGGACGCGAGGTCTACCTGGTATTCGATGGCGTCCGGTCCGCGCTGTACGTGTGGCTGAACGGCGAACGCATCGGCTACAGTCAGGACAGCCGGACGCCGGCCGAGTTTCGCGTCACGGAGTACCTGAAGCCGGGGGAGAACACCCTGGCGGTCGAGGTCTATCGGTGGAGTGACGGCGCCTATCTCGAAGACCAGGACATGTGGCGCATCAGTGGCATCTTCCGCGACGTCTTCCTTCATTCCGCCCCGCCCGTGAGAATCCGCGACTTCGAGGCCAGAGCCGAACTCGACGCCGAATACCGGAATGGCCGGCTGGAGGTGGACGTCGAGATCGAGGGTGTCTCGTCAGCCGCCTGGGGTACGATCCACATCGACCTCCTGGACGACAACGGCGAGAGTGTCCCTGGCGTCGCGATGGCCGGTTCCTACCAGGTCGGCAAGGAGATGAGCGGGCCGATGCGGTTCGCCGGCGGCGTCCCCGCCCCCCTCCAGTGGACGGCCGAGGCTCCGCACCTGTACACCCTCGTCATCACACACCTGGATGATGATGACCGCGTCAGGGAAGTCCTGACCTCCCGCGTCGGCTTCCGAAACGTCGAGGTCGAAGATGGACGGCTGCGGGTGAACGGGGTGCCGGTGACGCTGCGCGGCGTGAACCGGCACGAGCACGACCCGGAGACCGGGCAGACCGTATCCGAACATAGCATGCTGCGCGACATCGAACTGATGAAGCAGCACAACATCAACGCCGTGCGGGCCTCTCACTACCCGAACGTGCCGCGCTGGTATGAACTGACGGACGAGCACGGGCTGTACGTGATCGACGAAGCCAACATCGAGTCGCACGGGATCGACTGCGATCCCGACGTCACGCTTGCGAACAAGCCGGAATGGAGGGAAGCCCACCTGGACCGGACAATCCGCATGGTGGAACGGGACAAGAACCACCCGTCGATCATCGTGTGGTCGCTCGGAAACGAGGCGTGCGATGGTGAGAACTTCGTCGCCACGTCCGCCTGGATCCACGAACGCGACCCGTCGCGACCGGTCATGTACGAACCGGCGGGGCTGGCCGACCACGTGGACCTGGTCACCCCCATGTACGCGCGGGACTACATGCTCGAGGCATACGCCCGCGAGCACGACGATCGCCCGTACATCCTCTGCGAATACGCGCATGCCATGGGCAACAGCGTCGGCAACCTCGGCGACTACTGGGACATCATTTACGAGCATGACGTCCTCCAGGGCGCCTTCATCTGGGACTGGGTGGACCAGGGACTGTGGCGCACAGCGGCAGATGGAACGCGCTACATGGTGTACGGCGGTGACTTCGGACCACCCGGTACGCCCAGCGACCGCAACTTCCTGCTCAACGGGCTCGTCACCGCAGACCGCCGACCCCAGCCGCACCTGCTCGAGGTCAAGAAGGTCTACCAGCCGGTGGCGATCCGGGCAGTCGACCTCGCGGCCGGCGAGATCGAAGTCGAGAATCGGTATGCGTTCACCTCGCTCGCTTCCCTGGACGGAAGCTGGGAGATCGTGGCCGATGGCCGCATCGTGGCCACGGGCCGGGTCCCTGCTCTGGACGTGGGCCCCACGGAGTCGCGGCGAGTGCGCCTCGACCTGCCCGACCTCCAGCCGAGTCCGGGCGTGGAGCACCTCCTGACGGTCCGGTTTCGATCGCGGGAGGCGGATCCTCTCGTCCCAGCCGGCCACGAGGTGGCCTGGGAGCAGTTTTCGATTCTCGGTCCCCCGTGGCCGCAGGTGGCCGAGGTCTCCGTCAGACCCGCTGCGCAATGGAGCGAGCAGGGTGACCGGACCCGGGTAACGGGCCCCGGGTTTACCCTCGAGTTCGATCGGGCGCGCGGCACGATCGCCTCGTTCGTTTACGAAGATCAAGAGTTGCTCCGCACGGGCCCCGCACCCGAGTTCTGGCGGGCGGCCACGGATAACGACTTCGGCTCGGATGCGCAGATCAGAAGCCGCATGTGGAAGGATGCGGGCGAGGCGCGCACGGTGGACTCCGTCCGTGTGTCGGCCGCCGATGTCGAGGGGCCGGCAGCCGTTCTAATCGAGGCGTTTTCGACGCTGGCGGAAGCCCGCGACTCGCGTGTGACGACCCGGTACACGGTCTTCGGATCGGGCGACATTCTGGTCAAAAACCGGTTCGAGCCGGGCTCGGAAGACCTTCCCGAGATCCCGCGATTCGGGATGAGCCTGACCCTCCCCGAGACGATGGACCGGGTGGAGTGGTACGGCCGCGGACCGCACGAGAGCTATTGGGATCGCCGCAGCGGTGCCGCCGTGGGACGCTGGGCGACGGCGGTGGACTCTTTGTACTGGGCATACGCCAGGCCGCAGGAGAACGGAAATCGCAGTGACACCCGCTGGGTCGCCTTCACGGACGGTTCGGGTGCGGGCCTGCTGGCCGTCGGATTGCCGACCCTCGACTTCAGCGCCCACTTCTACGAGATAGACGATTTCGACGAGGGCGAAGAGAAGAGCAACAGGCACACCATCGACCTGGTGCGGCGGGACTTCGTCACCGTGCACCTCGACCTGCGACAGACCGGCGTGGGAGGCGACAACAGCTGGGGGGCGGTCACCCACCGGGAGTATACTCTGTGGCCCCAGGTGCTGGACCATACCTTCCTCTTGCGGCCCATCGCGGCCGCGTCGGCCCCACCCGAGGAGCTGACCCGGACCGGCTTGTGGACCCCCGCCATGGCTGCCGCTATCGGAAACCGTTCTCTGGACCTGGATACGTTCGACGATCGGAACCGCGTGCGGCACCTGGCAGTCAAAGCGGAACTCGCCACGGTTCCGACCGCCAGTTCCCCGTATTCCCGCGGTGGAGATGCCGCCCTCGTGGATGGAATCCGTGGCTCGATCGATCGGCGAGGCGGCGATTGGCAGGGCTACGCAGAGCAGGATTTCGAGGCCACGATCGATCTCGGAGTCTCGACTCCGGTCCGGGAAGTGAAGGTGGGCTTCCTGCAGAACTCTGGATCCCGGGTGTTCCTTCCCACCGGGGCGGAGATCATGGTCTCGGAGGATGGCGTGGCCTTCGAGTCGTTCGGGACCTGGACACACGAGGTCCCCTGGGACGATTACACCGCCCAGCGTCACTACTTCGAGGCGAGAACCATATCCGAGGGCAATGAGCCCCTGACGGCTCGATTCGTGAGGGTTCGAGCGGTGAACCGCGGGCTCACGCCGACCGGCCACGACCGGGCGGGCGAGCCCGCATGGCTCTACGTGGACGAGATCATCGTCCGGTAGCGCCGATTCTGAAGGCGTGGCGCGTCAGACCGTCGCCTTGTGCAGCTGGCGCTTGAGGCGGTGGATCTTCCGACGCGTTCGTTTCAGTTGAACCGAGTCGCGCGCGGCGAGCGCCTCGTCGCGCTCCACCTTCAACTCCTTGATCCGGGCCTTGATCGCCGCCTTGTCCACGCCGACGACCTCGTGGTGCGCATGGTCCTCGATCCCGAGAACGTGACACAGCGCGGGCACCAGATCTTCCTTGTGCATGGTCGAGTAGCCGTGCAACTCATCGTGGTCGCCCAGCTCCTCGGCGATTTCGCGCAACTTCTTTACGGGAGTCTTGTGGAGTTCTTCCCAAGTGTGGGCCATTCGCGTCCTCCTTGAAGGGGGTTCGGCGAGTGCTCGCGGCGGGGAGCCGCTGTGCCGCAATATATGCGGTCGGGCTCGCTCACACACCCG
>JBDHBK010000118.1:0-5996 GCA_039592635.1 Gemmatimonadota bacterium | reverse complement strand
TGGCCACGCCGCTGAGTACCCTGGAGGGCCGGCCTTTCGCCGGCCCTTTCTTGTTATCGGTTGCCCCGACTAACGGTATCCGCCTCCGCGGGCGCAGCCGGTGCCGTATCCTGCGCCGCCGCATCGTCGATCGGATCGTCCTGCCCAACCAGCCCGCGCAATACATTGAGCCCGCGCTCCCGTACTTCGGCTTCGCCCGACTCACGGGCCTGTCGAGCGGCTTCCTCGAGCACGTTCCGAGTCGATTCCTCCATCGCATCCGGGTCCAGCTCGAAGCGGGGATCCGACGCCTGGCCGGTAAGCCGTAGCGCGAGTTCCAGGGCCCCGCCAGCTCCTACGTAGCGGTCGATCACCTCTCCAGCGGCCCCTGCGGCCGAGCTGGCGGCGCGGGCCAGGGTCGAATCGGGTCGCACCAGCGCGCCAAGATCCAGTGATCCGCCAAAACCGAGGGCGCCCGTCGCCTCGGCCACCAGCTCCGAGCCGCTGAATTGACTTCCGTCAAGCAGGATCAGCCCCCGGTCGATGCGGAGAGGCGCGCTCCATTGGGAGAAACGGAGTTCCTGAATTCCGTCCAGCCGGAGGAATCGGAGCAGACCTTCAGTGAGCGGATTCGGTTCGATCCGGCCGTTGCGTATCTCGAACCGGCCGACCCCGGTGAGTACTTGGGTCACCGGCAGTACCAGCCGGTCCAACCCTCCTTCGAGCTCCAGGTCCATGCTGAGTGTGCCGGCGATCAGCGTCCCGAGCGGTGTGTTCTGCGCCAGGTACTGCTCAGCTCGAATGTCCCTCAGCGAGACATCGAACTGGAAGGGTTCGGCATCCGACTCGCCCAGCCGCAGGCTTCCCCGAGCCGATCCCATGCCTCCATAGGCCCCAAACGCCACTTCCTGCAGGTCGACCCGGTCCGGGGCCAGGAGCACCTCTCCCCGCACCCCGTCCAGCCGGTACGGCAGTCGAAGCACGGAGTCCACCTGGAAGGCCACCCGCCCCACAACGGGCAGAGGTCCTGGGCGGTCCAGCTCCTGCTCGGCCGCCCACTCCTCGGGCGCACGGCCCTGGAGAAGCCGGTCGGCCAGACGCGCCCACGCGATGCGTCCGTATCCAACCTCCGTCTGCGCCGTGCCGAGGAGGGCGTCGAAATCGAGCCTCGCTCCGCTCACGGATGCGTCGACCGCCGGCGACCGGGGTTCCAAGGCCAGTTGACCGAGCAAGTCGCTGACGGTGCCCGAGGTGAGGAGCGGATCGCCGGCTGCCACCACGGTGACTTCCTCCCACACCGCCCGGCCACCGGCCAGGCGCACGACGGCCGTGGGAATCTCGACCGGACGGACGAGGCTGCCACCGGTGATCTCGATTCCAGCCAGGCCGAGCTCCCCCGCAAGACGCGTGGCGGCAGGCCGATCCATCGCACCGGTGCCGGTCACGCTCCAGCGTGCCGTGCCCCTCGAGGCCGTGGGCTGGTCGGGAGCGGTCGATCCGAAGGCGCGGGCGAGCTCTACGGCGTCGGCACTGCCGTCGATCGTGACTTCGAACGCGAGCGTCGAGTCGAGCGCCAGCACGCCCGCCGCCGAGAGTTCACCCCCGGGCATCCGGGCGCGACCGCCGGAGAGCTCGGCCCGGCCATCGTCGATACGAATGTCGGCATCCAGCGATTCCAGCAACGGCGGGCCTGCATCGCGCCGCACACCGCCGCGCCGCAGCGTCATGACTCCTTCGATGGCCGGGAACACATCGGGTCCCAGCGCGCCGCGCACGGACAGGTCGACCCCGAGGTCTCCCCACACGTCCACGGGGACCGCGTCACGAATCGAGTCGGGAAGCGATGAAATCAGACCGGACAGGTCCACCTCGTCGCCACGAATGGCCAGATCCAGGATCCGCCTCGGTGACCTGAGCGAGTCGGCCCTGCCGCTCACGGCCACGGAAAGCCCGTTGAGCGTCGTCGTTCCGGACGAAATTTCGATCCACCGCATCTCCGGGCCGGCGACGGCCTCGATCGCGGCCTGCACCCTCAGACCCCTGACTCCCTTCCGCCACGCCGGCGGGTAGGCGAAGCGCAAGCTGTCGACCCCGGATTCCAGGTCCAGCTCCAGCCGCCCCTCCGAGTCTCGCCTCACGGAGCCCGCGAGCCACAGACCGTCCGCCTGCAACGTCCTTCCGCTGAGCGCGTCGCGGTATCCGATTCGGGCGTCCGCCAACTCGATCCCCCGGATCTCCAGCGCCAGGGGTGTGTCCGGCGCTTCGTCGTCCTCGCGCGATGCGGGAACGAAGTCACCGAAGTTGGTTCTGCCCTGCTCATCCACCTGGAGCAGTACCCGCGGACCCACGACCTGCACCCGATCGATCTCGACCCGCCGCCGCAGCAGCGGGAGCAGCCTCGGCCGGAGATTCAGTTCGTCCACGGTTGCGAGCGGCACGCCCTCAAAGTCCGGAAGGTTCTCGATCTTGAGGCGCAGAAGGCTGACTTCCGGTCGCGGGAAGATCTTCAGATCGGCGGATCCGATGGACACGCGGCGGTTGAGGGCCGAGGAGATGTGGGGTTCGGCCCGGTCCGCCAGCGAAGCCGGGTCGACGACCGCCCGGAAGATGACGATCAGAGCCAGGTAGCCGACCAGAACTACGGCGACCAGGCCCCCCAGCAGAAGACCGGCCCTGCGCGGCCAGCGACGTTTGTCGGTACCCATTTCGTTCCCCCGCATGCGAGGCGACCGTCGGTGAGTCCCAGTCGGGAACCCTAACCTGTGGTAGTGACGTTCCCTTGAGGTCGGAACGAAGCGCCCACTACCACCCGTTGTACGGTGAGAGAAGGTCTCGCGTTCCGACCGGCTCCACGTGACGCCTGCCGGGAGCCGAATGCCGGGCGCTTGCCGCGGCGGGCGACGGCAACATACCGTGCGGCGATCGTGGTATCCACGCGCCACCTGAAAGCGGGGCGATGAGCATTCCGGCCGAACAGAGACAGAGGGAATTCGAGGGCGAGGCGCTGATTCACCTCGACGCCCTGTACGGCCTGGCCCTTCGCCTGGCAGGCGGCGACGAGCCGCGCGCCGAGGACCTGGTACAGGAAGCCGTCCTGAAGGCGTATCGCGCATGGGATCGGTTCGAGGCCGGGACGAATTGTCGAGCCTGGTTGATGACGATCCTGCGGAACACGTTCATCAATCAGTTCCGCCAACAGAAGGCTCGCCCATCCCCCGTCGAATTCGACCAGGTCGCGGAGCGGCCGTCGTCGGATACGCTGTACGATGCGGATCCCGAAGGCCGGATCTTCGACCGAATGATCGACGACCAGGTCATCGCGGCCATCGACGCGCTGCCCGACGAGTTTCGGGTGGCGGTCGTTCTCTCCGACCTCGAGGGCTTGAGTTACCAGGAGGTCGCTGAGCTCATGGGTATTCCCGTGGGCACCGTCAAATCACGGCTTTTCAGGGCTCGGAAACGCCTGCAAGAGCGCCTGTACGACTACGCTGTCGAGATGGGATACCTCAAATGAGCGGACGTGGGACGGACTCGCCGGACGGAAGCCGCTCGGGCGGGCGAGAGCTGACATGCGAGGAATCGCTCGCTCGGGTGTACGAGTATCTGGATGGAGAGCTCGACATCGGCGAGCACGAGGCCGTCAAGCACCACCTCGAGAAGTGCCGCAAGTGTTACCCGCACTACGATTTCGAACGACTGTTCCTCGACTACGTTCATGAACTCGGGGCCGAAGAGGAGTCCAGGCCGGGCCTCAGGGAACGAGTGCTGGAGATGCTGGCGGCGGAGGCTGGTTGATCCACGTTCGGCGTTGCTGACAAGCCCGGCCGGCAGTACCCTCCAAGACCCGCGTTTGGTCGGCAAACCGTGGCCTCGCAGCACGCGCGCCCGGCTCCGTGGGACGACACCAATCCTGCCGTCAGAAACATGACCGTCAACAGACGATGGAAGTCAAAATGCGAGACCTGATCGATCGGCTTCTGGATGCACGCGGACCTTCCGGATTCGAGACGCGAGCTGCCGCCGTGTGGCGTGACGAGGCAGCGACCTTCGCGGACGAGACCTGGGGCGACGTCCACGGCAACAGTTTCGCCGCAATCAACCCTGGTGCTTCCCCGCGCGTGATGCTGGCCGGACACATCGATGAAATCGGGCTCATGGTCAATCACATCGATGACCAGGGGTATCTGTGGGTGCGCAGCGTAGGGGGCTGGGATGCCCAGGTGCTCGTCGGCCAGCGAGTCGAGATTCTGGCCGAGTCGGGCCTGGTCGCGGGAGTCGTGGGCCGCCGGGCGATTCACCTGATCCGGGGCGACGAGAACGACAAGGCGGTCAAGCTGAAGGACCTGTGGATCGACATCGGCGCGACGAACGGGGACGAAGCGAAGAAGCGAGTCGCGATCGGTGATGTGGCCGTGATCCAGTCCGACGCCCTGGACCTCACCGACGACCTCCTGGCGGCCCGGTCGATTGATGATCGGGTGGGTGCCGTCGTCGTGCTGGAGGCGCTCCGAAGGGCCAGCGAGAAGGCATGTTCCGCCCACGCGGTGGCGGCTGCTACCGTCCAGGAGGAGATCGGGTACATGGCAGCGGGCGGAGCGCGCACCGGTTCATACGGCCTGGATCCGGACGTCGGAATCGTGGTGGACGTCACCCATGCCACCGACCATCCCAGTGTTGACAAGAACGAGCACGGAGACATCCGGCTCGGAGGCGGGCCGGTCCTGGCCCGCGGGGCGGCGATCAATCCGGTCGTATTCACCCGCCTGGCCTCGGCGGCGAGTGCCGCTGGAGTCAATGTCCAGATCCAGGCGATCCCCGCCATGACGGGCACGGATGCCGATGCGATCCGCATGGCACGCGCGGGAGTGGCGACCGGCCTCGTATCCATTCCGAATCGGTACATGCACTCGCCGAATCAGCTGGTCAGCCGACAGGACCTGGACCAGGCCGCCGAGGTGATCGCGGACTTCCTCGTCGGGCTGGCGGATGGAGACAGCTTCCTTCCCGGCTGACCGGGCGTCCACGGAGGGGGAAGGCGAAGAACGGTGAGCGGAAATCGCACGAGACCCGGGAGGGATCACAGCCGGGCGGTAGAGGACTACCTCAAGGCGATCTTCAAGCTCCAGGGTGAGAGCCTTCCGGTTTCCACCACGGCACTCGCCTCTGAACTGGACCGGTCCGCCGCCTCCGTCACGAACATGGTGAAGGGGTTGGCCGAGCAGGGACTCCTCGATCACGAACCCTACCGCGGCGTGCGCCTGACTCCGCAGGGAGAATCCACCGCACTCAGGATCATACGGCGCCACCGCGTGATCGAGACGTACCTGATCGAGCGGTTGGGCTACACGTGGGACGGGGTGCACGAGGAGGCCGAGCGCCTGGAGCATGCCGCATCGGACGGTCTGATCGACCGAATGGCCCGGGCGCTGGGCGATCCCGATGAGGATCCGCACGGTGCGCCGATCCCGTCTTCCGACGGCGTGATCGCGAGCCGGGATCTGGTCAGTCTCACCGAGCTGCCGACGGGCGTGGACGCCGTGGTTCGCGAGGTCTCCGACGAAGACTCCGGGCGCTTGCGCGAGTTGGCCGCCGCCGGTTTCTTGCTCGGTACGAACGTGGTGGTGACCGACCGGTCGCCGGGAGGGGAGGTCGTGGTCGAGCTGGCTGGCGGTGTGCAGACGCTGGACGCGGTGACCGCCAGGATGATCCAGCTCGAACTGAGCGAAACGACGCGAGTGGACGAGAGCGATGACAGCGATAAAGGCCGATAACGACACGTGGACCGCCGAACTCGGCGGTCCGGGACGCGAAGGATTCCGAGCCGTCGTCTTCCACTGTTCCAGCAACGGACAGAGGCCGTACCGGGTCGCGGAGGTTCCTGCGGAGCGGTTCGCGTCACAGGACGACCTCGAGCGCTTGCCGGAGAGCGAGCTCCGGGAGCTCTTCGAGGGGACCACCTCGATGGGTGTCCCACGAAGCTACGATTGAGCCCTCGTGGGCTACGTAGACCTCCATCT
>JBDHBK010000117.1:0-6013 GCA_039592635.1 Gemmatimonadota bacterium | reverse complement strand
CCTGGAAGGCGCCGGCCTCGTGTCCGAGCTTCTCGACCAGGGCTTCGGTCGAAGCGCGATTGTAGTTGAAGTGTGCGGCGACGGTAGCCCCGGCTCCGGCGAGGCCCTCAGCCAGCGACCGTCCGATACCCCGGCTCGCTCCAGTTACGAGGACCGTGCTTCCTGTCAGATCGATATGCATGGACGACCCCTCTATCTGCGTAGTGGGTTCCGGTTACCCTTCCTGCTCAAAGTCCGCTTCGATGCCACCGAACCGCCTGGCGGTGAGATTGTAGAGAACGGCTCCGACGGCTCCGGCTACGAGTCCGAACAGCCCGAAGATGACCGGCATGCCGATCAGCGCCACGAAGGCGAGGACGGTACCCTCATTCAGTGTACCGGTGAACAACTCCAGGAAGAACCCTCCGAACGCATACAGAATCCCTGCGATCAGCCCCATGAAGCACATCATGATACCCACGAGTATCGCCGAGAAGAGCACTCCGATTCTCTTCAATCTGGCCATCGTCGGTCCTCCGGGGATTTGCTGGTCAAGCAGCTCGGGACGCCTTCAAGATAGCGGTCTTGCCGCAGGTGAGTACTGTCTGGTCGCGTGCAGCATACGTGGAGAGCTATCGTGGTCAGGAGCAAGCGGAGGCATTTGCCGTTCAAAAGCCCGGCAAGGCGATTCCAATTCTCGACGCGACCGGGAACGCGTTGAATAGTGGAGGCTGACCATGAGGTATGCTTTAGCCTGTCTGCTCGTCTTCTTCGCCGCATGCACCTCAGGGGAAACGGGCCCGGACATCGAGACGATGACCGACTTCGGTGCCCGCTACACCGCCGCCTGGTCCAGCCACGATGCGGTTGCGGTCGCGTCCTTCTACGGCGCCGACGGCTCGCTGACGGTCAATGATGGTGAGCCCGCGGTTGGCCGTGAGGCTATTGCCGTCGTGGCTCAGAGCTTCATGACCGCCTTTCCCGACTTCGTCCTCGAGATGGACTCGCTACGCATCGAATCCGGCATCGTTGAGTACCACTGGACCTTCGCCGGGACGAACACGGGGCCAGGCGGAACCGGTAATCCCGTCCGGTTCAGCGGCCACGAGGAATGGACAATGGGCTCCGGTGGCCTGGTCGCTGAGTCACAGGGCCATTTCGATGCAGCGGAGTACAAACGCCAGCTCGAAGTAGGACTCGGTGGCATGGAGGGGGAAGCGCCCACCGCCGAGCGAATCGTCGCTCGAGTAGCTTCAGCCATGACGGCGGGTTCAGAGATCGAGGACCTGAAGACGTTGCGCATCAGGATGGTCTATGCCGACCACGAATACCCGGTGGTAACCGAGATCAGACGCCCGAATCGGATGCGGACCGAAGGTGTGGGGAACTACGTGCTCGTGTTCGATGGGGAACGTGGCGCGTTTCTCGAAAGTCCGCCGGCCGAGGACGGTACACCGCAGGATCCCGCGCTCGTCGATTCCCGCTACCTCCGGGACCTCGAACTCGACATCGCTTTCGCTTTTCCAGCGTTCTTCGATTACCCGGCGGAGTACCTGGGCCGCGAGTTGGTGAACGGAGTCGAGTCTGACAAGCTCGGAGTGACGCTCCCTCTGGGTGTCCGCATGACGTACTTCGTTAATACCGAGAGCCACCTTCCCGTGAGGGTGCTGGCCGACGTCACGGTTGATGGGACCGAATACCACCCGGGGCGTGCCTTCAGCGACTACGAGGACTGGGGGGGGCTGATGTATCCACGTACGGTTACCTATTGGTGGATGCCTGACGGCGTGGAGACGGCCGTCGTGGAGTCTGTGGAGGTGGACGTGCCACTTGGTGAGGATCGCTTCGACATTCCCGCCGACATTCAGGCGACTGTGCCATAGGAGGTAACACCCCGCTGTACTCGGTTGCCGGCTAAGCACGCAAAGACCTGCACCAGGCCTACTTCTTCTTCGGCTTCGTGGTGGGATTCGGCTTCAGGGATGTCACGTACTCGTAGCTCATCCTGAGATACGGCTTCAGCGTCTCGGTATCCTCGAGCAAGGCGTCCGGCACCGTGACGTACTCCGGCCGGTCGTACGCCGCCTTCTGTTCCTCAGAAACCTGCTTCTTGTCCATCAGCCCCTCCGTGTCGATCCGTTAAATGGACAGGTATGCTACAATAAACAGATACACAGCGGTGAGGCAGGCAGCGTTTTACGCCAGTGGAGATGAAGGAGAGAGGCCCCATGAGTCAGGCAGAACAGGACCGTCGGATAGACTACATCGAGTTCCCGACGACTGACATCGAGGCGACCAGGAAGTTCTACTCGGAGATCTTCGGCTGGTCATTCACGGATTACGGCCCGGACTACACGAGCTTCAAGGACGGTCGTATGGCAGGCGGCTTCGCGTCAGCTCCGGCCGTCGGCGGGGGCGGCCCGCTCGTCGTGCTATACGCTATGAACCCGGCCGAGATCGAAGCCGCGATCAGGGAACGCGGGGGACAGATCGTACAGGAGACGTTCGAGTTTCCGGGTGGCCGCCGCTTTCACTTCAAGGATCCGACCGGGAACGAGCTGGCGGTCTGGTCGGACCAGTGAACTCAGGCCGCGGAGGCGAATCATGACCGGTCTGCGATCGTGGTATGCGCTGGGCAAATGGCCGTTCATCCTTCGTTTCACCGGCGTGGGCGCGTTCGCGGGTCTCGCCTCATGGGTCCTGGCGTACGCTCTGCACTGGCTGTTCGATATCAGCAAGCCGAGTGTTATGGCGCTTGTGTGGGCGGTGCCGCGAGGAGCTCTGTACGGGGTGATCCTGTCGCTGATACTCTGGATGTTCTGGAGCCGGACCGAGCGTCGGTAGCGTTAGGTACCCACGGGTGATGACTATGGGACATGAGTGTGAAATGGGTTTTGCCGATCTGTTCCGCCTCGCGCGGAAGAGGATCTGGACCACTGAAGAGAAGGACGCCTTCCAGGCCCTGGATCAGGACGCCCGCAATGCAGCGGTGAAGCAGCTCGCGCAGGAGGCGGGATGCGTGCGAACGGCGGACCGCCTCGGCACGGACGGTTTGATCTACACGGCTTTCTGGCTCGAAAGTCTCATCGAATCCTGATCCGGCGCTGGTCAGCTCGGCAACTACTGCCGTGATCCATGACACCAGTATCGGCTCACCGCTACAGGGTACGAGCGGATCGGGTTGCTGCCGTGGTCGGCGCCGGCGGTGACTTCAGTCCCGTCATCACCGTGTTCGACAGGTACAAGCGGAACTGAGTATGAAGCGGTACATCGCCTTTCTCAGGGGAATCAACGTGGGCGGACACCGGGTCAAGATGGACCGCCTCCGGTCCCTCTTCGAGGAAATGGGTTTTGCCGACGTCTCGACGTTCATTGCCAGCGGAAACGTGGTCTTCTCGGCGAAATCCGACGATGTCGCTTCACTGAGCGCCAGGATCGAGCAGTGCCTCGCCGAGCGACTCGGTTACGACGTGGCGACCTTCATCCGGACTCCCGCTGAACTCGAAGCCATGGCTGAGTTCGAACCCGCCGATCCCGGGAGAGGTAAGCCGTCCACCTCCTCCCTCTACGTGATCCTGCTGCAGGCCCCCGCAGCCGATGATCTACGCGCGGCGCTGATGGACCTCAGATCAAAGATGGATGAGTTCCGGTTCTCGGGACGCGAAGTCTACTGGCTGATTCAAGGGAAGATCACCGAGTCTAACCTGTTCGGCAGGGAGCTGGAGAAGACGATGCGGGGAGTGCCGAACACGACGCGTAACATCACGACGATTCGCCGCCTGGTCGCGAAACTTGAAACGGGGCAGGCAACGGCATGATCGAGCAGCCGACGCTCGTCACCGAGCGACTCGTACTCCGGCCGTTCACGCTGGCGGATGCCGACGATGTACAACGGCTGGCCGGAGCCGAGGAGATTGCGGATACGACGTTGAACATTCCGCACCCGTACGCAGATGGAATGGCCGAAACCTGGATCGAGTCCCACGCCTATGCGTTCCGGGAGCGGGTGAGAGTGGCTCTGGCCATCACCGAATCGGGTGTTCTCGTGGGGGCAATCAGCCTTCGACTTGATCTCGGGCACGCTCGCGCTGAGCTGGGCTACTGGATCGGCCTTCCGTTCTGGGGGAAGGGTTACGCCACGGAGGCAGCAGTCGCTATGGTCGGGTACGGATTCGAGGAACTCGGACTGAACCGGATCTTTGCCCATCACCTGGCTCGCAACCCGGCTTCCGGGCGTGTCATGGAGAAGACCGGCTTCACGCACGAGGGATTTCACCGCGCGCACGTCCTGAAGAACGGCCGCTTCGAGGACCTCCACTCGTTCGCCGTCCTGCGGGCGGACCAAAGCTGAAGGAGAGCTAATGGATACACGGGCATCTCTAGTCTTCGCCGAGTTCAGCGCCACCGGTATGCTGACGGCGATGGAGGGAGAGGACGTCCCGCTTTCCGGGATCGCCTCCGTGGAGCAATGCGGACCGGGGGACCTGGTTTTCGTCGCTGACGACGGCGCGGTAGAGACGATCCGGGGCCGACAGCCTTCGGCCGTGGTCACGAGTCCGGAATTGCAGGAACTGGTCTCGACCGTGCGGGATCTGACGATGCTGGTCGCTCCCAATCTCAAGCTGGCGCATGCCATGATCCGGCAGAGGTACGTCGATCGGGACGTACTCGGCTCGGAGTGGCCGGCGATCCACCCTTCGGCGGTAATCGGCCCGGATTGCGTGATCGGGGAGGGCAGCAGGATCGGCCCGCTGGTCGTCCTGGGAAGCGGAGTCCGCGTGGGCGACGCGACGGCCATCATGGCGGGTGCGGTCGTGGAACATGGGGCCGTGATCGGCGACCGTACGGTCATTCATCCGAACGCGACCGTCGGCTACGACTGCGAGATCGGTGACGAGGTCATCATCCAGTCCAATGCCGTCATCGGGGCCGAGGGGTACGGGTTCGCCCAGGACGCGAAGGGTAGAAGTCACCGCATTCCCCAGCTCGGCCGCGTCGTGATCGAGGACCGGGTATCGGTCGGCGCCGGGACGTGCGTCGATCGGGCGACCTATGGCGAGACGCGGATCGGAACCGGCACCAAGCTGGACAACCTCTGTCACATCGCACACAACGTCGCGATCGGTCAAGACTGTCTGCTCACGGCCATGTTCGTCACGGGCGGCTCGGCCAAGCTCGGCGATCGAGTGGTGGCCAGCGGGCAGACCGCGGTACTGGACCACCTGGAGGTGTGCAGCGACGTGTTCCTGGTGCGAAGGGCAGGGGTCGCCGAGGACATCGAGCAACCAGGGATCTATGCCGGTGCGCCGGTCGAGCCGTATGCCCGGTACCTGAAGAACACGGCGGTGGCCCGGGATCTCTCTGGTCTCCGAAAGAGGGTCCGGCAGCTCGAGAAGGAGCTCCGACGGCAGGCACAGGAGGGGTAGGGGCGAGCGATGCAGCGTTTGGTGTTCATCTCGATACTGGCACTTGCTACTGTGACCGGTGCCTGCGCACCTGAGCCTCCGGCAGATGCCGACACCGTCGTCCTGGTGCACGGCCTTGGACGTACGCCGGCGTCCATGCTGGTACTCGAGACAAGACTCGAAGGGGCGGGGTACCGGGTGGTCAACTTCGGTTATCCTTCGAGGTCCGAGCCTTTGGAGGCGTTGACCGACAGCCTGGAAAACGCCGTCCGAGAATGCTGTTCTGAGGCCGGCAGTAAACTGCACTTCGTCACCCATTCCATGGGCGGAGTGCTGGTTCGGGGGTACCTGGCACAGCGCGAGGATCCGTTTGAAGGGCGCGTCGTGATGCTGAGTCCGCCCAACCAGGGCAGCGAGATCGTGGATGCCTATGGCGACTCACCCCTGCTTCGCGCTCTGCTGGGGCCATCGGGCGTTCGACTTGGAACGGACTCGGCCGGGATCGCCAGGGAGCTTGGGCCAGTCGACTTCAGCCTCGGCATCATTACCGGCGATCGCAGCATCAACCCGATCGGCTCCTGGCTCATCCCGGGACCGGACGATGGCAAGGTGGCCGTGTCCAGGGCTCG
>JBDHBK010000116.1:0-6170 GCA_039592635.1 Gemmatimonadota bacterium | reverse complement strand
GGCACGCAGAAAGGCGATGCGCGCCCGGTCGATCAGGAAGAGGGACTCGGGTATCCCACCCTCGGCGCGATCGAGCGCCGACTCCGCCCGGTTCGCCTCCCCGGCACGCAGCCACATCCGTGCGACGGCCAGCCAGTCATATCCGGAACGGGGCCCATCGCCATCGTCCTTCCACCGGTCCAGGAAGTCGTCCACATCGTCCCGGTCGGGGTTCGCCCGCAGGTCCAGCAAGCGCGTCATATCGCGCGCCAGGCGCTCGTTGCCGCTGGCCAGAAGATGGTGATACGCTGGACCAGGCATGGTCTGGGAGAGCGCCGGGGTGACCGCGCAGCAGAGGGTTGCCAGCGCGCAGAGGGCGAACTCGACTCTTACGGCCACCATCCGATCAGGGAACCGTCCGGTTCACAATCACCGACGTGTAGTACGGCAACGTGGAGGCTCCTGTCGCCTCATCGGTGACCGAGACCTGCATGACGTAGCTGCCTGGCTCGGTGTCCGTCAGGTCGAGTCGAAGCAGGCGCCTCGCCATCCGGCTCGTGTCCGTGGCTCCGTCTCCCGGGAACGACAGTTCAAACGCGTCGTCGGCGTCACCGCCTTCAGGATCGAGCCGAACCTGGGTAGTGTACTGGCCTCCCGGAGTCAGGTTATAGACCTCGAAGTAAATGTAGCCCACGCCGTCCGCCCCCGTCAGGTGCGCCGGGCTGGGGCGCAGCCGGATTCCGCCACCGGGCGACCAGACGCCTCCCGAGTCGGCCGCGACAGCGACATCGGACAGAGCCGGAGCGCCGGCACTGAGCTCCCGAACCGTCATGTTGACGCGGCGGTAGTTGCCGGACAGTTGTTCCTGCCCGGGCGCCAGTCGGCTGTCGCGCACGAGAAGGGAGTAGCGATACTGCCCCGGGAGCAGATCGGCCGCCAACCGGACGGGAAGGCTCTCGTCCCGGCCCAGCCTTCTCGGCGTCACCGCCTCGAAGGACGAGTTGCGTACTTGAGCCTCACCGCTGGCGTCCACGATCACCCAGCGCGCATTGACCCGATAGCGGGACTCTCCCCCGGGCAGGGCCACGGGCGTGAGCTTCTCCGCCTCGATCACCGCGTTGATCCACACCCGGTTCTTCCCCTCGGCCGGACTGAGAAACTGGAGCTCTTCGACCAGCAGCCGCGTGTCGGCGGCCACTGGCGGCCGATCCGGAACCGAATCGACGGCGAAGGTACCGTCGGCCAGCGTCCACTCCCTCTCGGTGGACAGGACCCGCTGCGCATTCAACGCGTCGGAGCCGCTCGAAAGGCCCGTCTGCTCGCTGAACACGTTCCGGCCCAGGTCGGTGTTCATCTGCTGCGCGATCCCGGCGTATCTCGGGTCCACTCCCTGCCGGGACCGATACAGGTCCTGCAGGACGAGCGCGGCTGCCGGCCCCAGGGCCACGAAACGGTTCTCGTTGACCGGGGTAAGCACGCCGCTGATCGCCGCGCCGGATGTCCCGGCCAGCGACGCCGCCGGATCTCCACACCGGTAGACGAGGCCCAGGTTCTCGATCAACCAGTAGTCGTCCGCTCCCGTATTTGACGAGAAATGGTAAACGCGCGTCTCACCCGGATAGTCGTAGCCCCACGTCTCGTTGGGCTGGTAACACTCGGCGCTGACCGCGTCCTGTCCGATACTCGGGTTGCCGGCGAAGCTGGTGAGTCGATCCGGCTCGCCCATTCGTACGTAGAGCAGTCCGCGATCGTCGTACGCCGAGTTCGTCGGCCTGCCAAGCCTGTTGGAGAACGTGGGTCCTTTCCTCGAGCCCCGTCGCCGGTAGTTGTCGAGGGCATACCGCGTGCGCGCGAAGTGAATGGACATGCGCTGCTTCACCTCCATCGCCGAGGTCAGCGCACGCTCGTTCCAGAAGCGTCTCAGGTGGGTGCAGAGGTCCGTCTGCGAGATCGGCAACCGGCGAAACCGGTCCCATTCGTCCATCTCCTCGGGGGTCGCGAGCACCTCGACATCGAGCCAGTATTCCTTGTATGCCGTCTCGCCCGCCCCCTCACAACCCTTCCAGTACGCCTCTTCGCCAAGATCCATGTGACCGCCCAGAAAGGCGACGCGTGCCTGGTCCAGCAGCAGGATCGGTGCGGGAACGTCGCCGGACGCTTCGGCCTCCATCAGGGCCATCTCGGCCCGCGCCGAGCTACCCGCGCGGAGCCACAGCCGGGTCACGGCGATGTAGTCCCAGCCACCGTCCGGTCCGCCTTCCTCTCGCTCCCATCGGTCGAGCAGTGATTGGACGTCCTCATCGTCCGGGTCGGCCCGAAGCTCGAGCTTCTTCGAGATACGATTCGCCAGCTTTTCGTATCCCCGGTTGGTCAGGTCGAAATAGACCTGAGCCGGCATCGTCTGAGCATGGACCTCACCTGCAGCCGCCGAACTGAACAGCCCCGCCACCGCCAGAGCTGCCAGGCCCCGGTAGACGTCAGACACCACTCTCGTCATCCTCACCTTCCCTCTGAACCTCCGTCGGTCCGCACTTCGACTTCCGTGATCGGGGCCGCGCGGGTGCTGGGCGACCGTATCTTGAGCCGGGCCTTTCGAATCTCGCTCCGGACACCGGTCTCGAGATCCGTCACCCTCACCTGGACCTCGTATGGTCCGGGTTCGGCGTCCCGCGTATCCAGGCGCATGACGGCCCTCACCGGGACCGTCGGATCGGCCGGAACACTACCGCGATACTGCATCTGGAACGGCTGATACGGCCCCGTGAATCGCTCACCCCGCCCCCGCGACACCCAGGTGGAGGACAGCTTGATCTCCCCGCGGTAACTGCTGCCCGGAGTCAGCCCATACACCTCGAAATAGATGAAGGGACGCGCGGCCTTCTCGACGATCGCCGCGGCGTTGAGCTGCAGGTCGACCCCAACAGCCGGCTCGAACGTGCCACTCGAGTCCGAAGCCACCGCGATCGAACTGACAACGGGCCCCGAGACATCGAACGCGGGAACCGTGAGGCTCCCCTGAACCAGGTTCACCGACCGGTTGTCCGGCCAGTTCTCGTCCTTGACCACCAGGCGGTAGTCGTACTCGCCTGGCGGCACGCTGACCATCGCCTGCAGGGGGAATCCGTCCCGCGTCGTGTCGGCCACCTGCCGACTGAACACGAAGTCGGTGCGGCGGGTCTTCGAGACCACCAGCGAGTCGTCCTGGAAGAGCTCGAGGCCGAGCGACAGCGAGTACTTCCAGCCCCCGTCGAACACGCCTCGGATGCGGCCCGCCTCGACGCTGGCCGCGGCCCACAGGGCTACGAACTCAGTAGAACCACCGTGAAAGGCCAGGTACTGGTAGTCGAACGGGAAAGCGCCGGTGGCCTTGAGACCGCCTGCCTCCGCCAGCGCATTAAGCGCCGCCGCTTCGGCGTGCGTCGGGACCTGGGTAACCTGCTGTGGAACGGATGCCAGGCTGCCGGGAGCGGTTGCCCCAAGCATCATCAGAACGACACCGAGTTTGCAGACGGGCGTTGCTTCCCGCATCCGTTGCCTCCTGTCCAACTCCGCGGCCCCCTGCCCCACATCACAGTGCTTGTACGGAATACTCGGACAAAAGTGCCGCCAGGCGGAAGGCGACCCCGGTCACGCCCGATCGGACGGTGGCGAGGGCTACTCGAAGTCGCCTGGAACGGCGGCCTGCATACGCGACTGGAACACCTCGGGAGACTGCATCCGGGACAGGTCGAGCTCGAAATTCGGACGCTCAATGGGACGCAGCTTTTCGACCAACTCGATGGCTTCGCGCTTGGAGAGACCGGTACCCTTCAGGGCCTCGATATCGAGAGACACCCCATCACGGGCTCGTACCCCGTCGTCTCCGGCTTCGATCAGGGTTCTGAGGGCTTCGAGCTCTCCGTGGCTCATGTGCTCGCCAGCGAACTCGTAGTCCAGCCAGGCCTCGTAGCTGAGCGGCGCGACCCGTTTCATCATCCCCGCCATGACCTTGGCGAACTCCTGGATTTCCCACTGGGCGTGGGAGTCAGCCCGCAAGCTGAGGAAGTGAAACAGGTTATGGAGGTCGATCTTCCAATACCACTGGGTGTACGTAGAGAGGGGCAGGTCGATTCGCGCCAGTTCACGGGCCACGTCCTCCTCGACCAGCCAGCCGTAGGTGTCGCTGGAGAGACTGCGCACCTCTTCCCACCGGCGCACCGCTTCCTCGTAGATCTCGCGCGGCGCGGAGTCCCCTTCCCGCCCCTGGCGGTTGGAGGCACTCTGGATGGCGAAGTCTTCGTAGTCCGGCTTGTAGAACAGCAGCGGCATCAGGCTGTAGCGAGCGCTGTACTCGTTTACGGATACCGTCCGATGTCGGATCCACTGCCGGGCCACGAACATGGGCATCGCGCAATGGAATTTGAGCTCGACCATCTCGGATGGCGTCGTGTGCCGATGCCGGCGCAGATAGCGTACCAGGCCGCGGGTCTGGCTGGTCTTGCGGGTGCCGAAGCCATAGCTGACCCGTGCTGCCTGCTCGATGCTCTCATCGGTGCCCATGTAGTCGATCAGCGATACGAAACCGTGATCGAGAACCGGGAAGTACCCACCGAGGATCTCTTCCGCCGCCGGAACGACCGTGCGCTTGGTTTCCATGCCGGGCCTCGGTGCTTAGACGTCCAGATTTCTGACGAACTTCGCGTTCTCCTCGATGAACTTGCGCCGTGGCTCCACTTCGTCGCCCATCAAGCGCTCGAACAGGAGTGATGCCTCGGTCGCCTCGTCTATCGTGACCTGCAGAAGCGTGCGGTGCTCCGGATTCATCGTGGTCTCCCACAGCTGCTCCGGGTTCATCTCACCGAGTCCCTTGTATCGCTGGATGTTGACCGAACTCTTTCCCTTGCCGTTCGAGAATTCCTGCACGGCCCGGACGCGCTCGTCCTCGTTGTAGCAGTACAGCTCCTTCTTGCCGCGATACACCCGGTACAGCGGGGGTTGGGCGATATACACGTAGCCGGCTTCGATCAGTTCCTGCATCTGCCGGAAGAAGAACGTCAGGAGGAGCGTCCGGATGTGCGCGCCATCCACGTCGGCGTCCGTCATGATGACGATCTTGTGATACCGGGCCGACTCGAGCGTGAACTCCTCGCCGATCCCGGAACCGATCGCGGTGATGATCGCGCGGATCTCGTCGTTGGACAGAATCTTGTCGATCCGGGCCCGCTCGACGTTCAGAATCTTACCCTTGAGAGGCAGAATGGCCTGGAACTCCCGATCCCGTCCCTGCTTGGCGGAACCGCCGGCGCTGTCACCCTCCACCAGGTAGATCTCGGACAGCGAAGCGTTGCGACTCGAACAGTCCGCCAGCTTGCCCGGAAGCACCCCGGTTTCCAGGGCGGACTTCTTCCGCGTCAGGTCGCGGGCCTTGCGGGCCGCTTCTCGCGCCCTCGCCGCCTGCACCGCCTTCTCGATGATCTTGCGCGGGGACGACGGGTTCTCGTCGAGCCAGGTACCAAGCTTGTCATTCACCAGGCTCTCGACGATGCCCCGGACCTCGCTGTTGCCAAGTTTGGTCTTGGTCTGCCCCTCGAACTGCGGTTCGAGGACCTTGACCGAGAGCACGGCCACGAGACCCTCTCGCACGTCGTCACCCGACAAGCTGGGTTCGCCCTTCTTGGCGTTCTTGCTCCCATAGGCGTTGATCGTCCGGGTCATCGCGGCCTTGAAGCCAGAAAGGTGCGTGCCGCCCTCGTGCGTGTTGATGTTGTTCACGAACGTGAACGTGTCCTCGTTGTACCCGTCCGTGTACTGCAGGGCGAGTTCGATCTCCGTGCCCTCTTGCGCCCCCTTCAGGTACACGACCTCGTCGTGCAACGGGTTCTTGTCGGCGCCGTCGACGCGGCGCTCGTCGCGCAGCGAAATACGGACGCCGGCATTCAGGTAGGCGAGTTCCCGCAGCCGGTTGGCGAGTGTGTCCCAGCTGTACTGCAGGTCGGTGAAGATCTCGTGGTCCGGCGTGAAATGAACCGTCGTGCCGGTCTCCTTCGTCTTCTCGCCCTTCGCCAGGTCTGCGTCCTTCGCGCCACGCTGGAAGCTCTGCGTCCAAACGTGGCCATCGCGCTTCACTTCGACGTTGAGACACTCGGAGAGCGCGTTCACCACGGACACGCCCACCCCGTGCAGACCACCGCTGACCTTGTAGGACTCCTTGT
>JBDHBK010000115.1:0-6067 GCA_039592635.1 Gemmatimonadota bacterium | reverse complement strand
GAGGAACTGAAGCGCCGGCTCCCGCTGTGGAAGCGAGAGGAGTACGCCGACGGTACCAGCCGGTGGCTGGGAGGGCAGACTCCGCCGGTCAGCCAGCCGGATTCGGTACCGTCAACCGGGCGGGATCTCGGATGACGCCCCTGCCGCCGGGGCGAGCCATGGAGGATCAGTTTGGTCGTCGAATCGACTACCTGCGGATCTCGGTCACAGACAAGTGCAACTTGCGGTGCACCTACTGCATGCCGGTCGAAGGCCTCGACTGGATCGACCGGGAGGAGTTCCTCACGTACGAGGAGATCGCCTCGGTCGTCCGGCAGATGGCGGGGCAGGGGCTCCGCAGGATTCGCCTCACGGGCGGCGAGCCGTTGGTTCGACGGGACCTTCCCGATCTTGTACGCCTGCTCTCCGCGATCCCCGAGATCGAGGACATCTCCGTCTCCACGAATGCCATTCTTCTCCCACAGTTCGGCCGAGAGTTGAGGGATGCAGGGGCGAGCCGGGTCAATGTCAGTCTCGACACGCTCAGGAGAGAGAGATTCCGGGACGTGGCGCGACGCTCGGAGCGGTTCTTCGACGCGACCCTGGAGGGAATCGAGGCGGCTCAGCGCCTGGGCTTTTCACCGCTGAAGATCAACACGGTCCTCATGCGGGGCGTGAACGACGATGAGATCGAGGACTTCGCCAAAGTGACGCGCGAGAAGCCGTGGCACATCCGTTTCATCGAGTTGATGCCCACGGGGGACAACCTGCACCTGTCGAAGCGGTTCTTGTCGACCGACTCGGTGCTCCGGCGCCTCGAGGGGATCGGGGATCTTCGCCCCGCCCCAGGGCCTCTCGGAAACGGTCCCGCCACGTATTTTCAGTTTGAGGGGGCACCGGGAACGGTCGGAGTAATCACGCCGTTGTCGCACAACTACTGCGATCGATGCAACCGGATGCGCCTTACCGCCGATGGCAAGCTCAGGACCTGTCTGTTCGGCACGCACGAGGTGGATTTGAGGGCCCCGCTGCGCGAGACGGGTGACGTTCTACCTGCGGTGAGAACCGCCCTCGCAGGGAAGCCCGAGCGCCACCTTCTGCAGCTTGGATCGGCTTCCGGCAGTGGCGGGTTGCGAGCCCTCAGCCAGGTGGGCGGGTAGGGCTCAACCACCGGTTGCGCTTGGACGTAGGCAGGGTAGGTTGGAAGGCGGGAAGAATGGCGGCGCGCCCCCCGCGCTCGCGTTCCCGACGACAATTTCCAATCCACACTATCCACTCAAGGACGGTCACCGTGGACAAGATAACCGTAGTAGGAGCCGGGCACGTCGGGGCAACGGCGGCACAGCGGATAGCGGAGCGCGAACTGGCACGAGAAGTCGTGGTCGTCGACATCCTGGAGGGGGTACCCCAGGGCAAGGCTCTCGACCAGTGGGAGTCGGCGCCGGTCGAAGGCTTCGATACAATGGTCACGGGAGCCCAGGACTACGAGCAGACGGCGGGCTCGGGTGTGTACGTGGTCACCGCCGGACTGGCCCGCAAGCCGGGCATGAGCCGGGATGACCTGGTACAGAAGAACACCGAGATCATCAGGAGCGTTTCGGAGGCCATCGCTCGCTTCAGTCCCGAGGCCATCATCGTCATGGTCACGAATCCGCTCGATGTCATGGCTTACGTGGCCAAGGCCGTTACGGGCTTCCCGCGCGAACGGGTCATCGGCATGGCGGGGATCCTCGACACGGCCAGGTTCCGCAGCTTCATCGCGATGGAACTTGACGTCAGTGTTGAGGATATCCAGGCGCTGGTCCTGGGAGGTCACGGTGACAGCATGGTCCCGATCGTCAGTACCGTGAGTGTGGGCGGTATTCCGCTGACTCAGTTGCTCAGCGCCGATCGGATCGAGGCCCTGGTCGAACGTACTCGCAAGGGCGGCGGAGAGATCGTCAAGCTTCTGGGAACAGGATCGGCGTATTACGCTCCGTCGGCGGGTGCGGTTCAGATGGTGGAGGCGATCGCCAGGGACAAGAAGAGAGTTCTTCCGTGTGCCGCCTGGCTCGAAGGTGAGTACGGCCTGGATGGACTGTTCCTCGGAGTTCCGTGCAAGCTGGGCGCCACGGGCCTCGAGGGGGTCATCGAGGTGGATCTTTCGGATGCCGAGCGGGAGGCCCTGGGGGCATCGGCGGAAGCCGTGCGCGGCACCATGGAGCTGGTTCAGCTCTGAGGTATCCGGCACCTCCTGTTCGTATGGGTCCCGCTTCCGCGCCATGACCTACTTCGAGTTCCTCGCTCGCTGGTACAACGTCGTCTTTCTGGCCCTCGGAGCCGGGGGCCTCCTCTGCGCTGCGTGGGGCAGAATGCGTGGCCGCGACCTGTTCCGGCTTGCTGCCACCCTGGTGGTCATCGCCGTGACCGGCCTCACGTGGAACGGCGCGATTCACGACTTCCAACTGGGTGACCCGGGGTCTCGGTTTCCCTACGTCCTCATCGGAGCGGTGCTCGCGGGCTGGCTGGCAGGCCGATGGTTGTGGCGGGTCCGGGCTCGGCACTTCCGGCCGATATCGGCCGTCCGCTTCAATCGAGAGGGGCACGAAGGCGTTGAAGCCCGCCTTGTCACACGCGCCGCTGGAGCGATACCGGGCTCCGGTCGGGCACAGTGGCACGACGCTGAGGGGACGCTTCATGTCGTGCACGTCCATACATCGGGCGAGGAAATCGGATTCGGCCGTCGTGTGGTCCTGGATCAGTTTGACTCATCGGTCGAGTCCTACCTGGTGACCGCCCTGCCGCGTCGCCGGAGGTCGCGTCGCGCGCGGGACGACGGGTCAGGTGTGTGACCGTCGGGCCATAGCCGTCGTCTCTTGGTCGAACTGCCTCGACTGAAGACGACGACCGGCTCGTACCGGTCGGACAACGGGAGGACCCCCTGATGAAGAAACGACTGCTGATTCTGATGCTCGCGGTGATTGCGGGCGGCACCGTGGGCTGCGACGACAGCTCCACGGGGCCTGATGCCGGTGACTCCTTCACCGAACTCGGGGTCAACGCCGATATGGAGCTCCAGGTCGTAGGCGATGCTGAGGTGGCCGAGGTCCTGATCGACGACATGTCGCTCGTGATGGGAACGCCGACGGACGGACCTCCGTTCGGGGATGGACGGCAGTGTCTTCGTGAGGCTCGCCAGTTGCTTCGCGACGGGAACGACGATGCCGCTCGCAATCAGGCACGCGAATGCCGGATGAACCTGGTTCGTGCAATGCTGGAGCGGCACGGTGAGGAAGCGATCGAGGAGCTGTTCGGCCGGGTTGAGAACCTGGTCGAGCGAGTGGGAGAAGCTGGCGATGAATTCGCCCGCCTGGCAGAGCTCGAGGCCAAGCTTACGGGACTGCTTGAAGAAGCGTACAACCTCCGTGATGGGGGCGACCTGGTCGGTGCGGGAGAGCGTCTGGTCCTGGCCCTGCAGATCGCGGATCGGATGCGTCACCGGCACCCTGACTTCGACCGTAACCCTGAGGCAGCGGCGCGACTGGCGATGGCCCGAAGCGGGGAAGCGATTCGGCTCGCCGAGCGCCTGATCCCCGAACCGACGTTGAAGCAGGAAGGCCTGTTGTTCCGAGCGGTCGAGCTCCGGCGTCGCGCTCAGTTTTCCTTCGAGCACGGGTGGTACCGACGCGCGGTGGGACAGGCGCACCGCGCCGAGCAGCTGTCCCTTGTGGCCGTACTGAACGGCGAGCGTCCCACGGTTGAGGATGCCCAGCGGTTGCTTGACCTTGCCGACGAGATGATTGCGGGGGCTGAGGAGGCGATCGGTGACTCTCCGACCGAGGCACAGCAGAGGATCCTGCAGCACGCGATCCGTTTGAGGGACCGGGCGGCGGAGGCGATCAACACGTGGCAATGGAGGGGAGTGGGTCTGCTGTGGCGGTCGGCCACCACATCCGCGGTGCTCATTCCCTGAGCGCCCGAGCTCGCCTCAATCGGGAGCTCTTGCGGACCCGAATACGAGACGGGGGCAGCGACTTGAGCTGCCCCCGTCTTCGTGTAACTGCGTCGCTCTCTCAGGTCTGCAACGTCAGGTAATCGGCAGCTCCGAATCCAACAGCGCGCGAGCAACCGTCAGCTCAGGTCGACTCGCAAGGTCAAGAGTGCAGTCCTCCTGGATGCGCTTCCAGTCCGCGTCCCAGACCAGCTCCACTTTGGGACGGAGAATGTTGCCAGGATCAGTCGCAACCACGCGTCCGATTTCGCCCGAGCTGATCTGGACGTAGCTGTCCAGCGGAAAGGCCGAGATCTCATTGACCAGGGCGGACACGACCTGCGGCGCGAAGTACTCATCCTGCATGCCGACCACTCTCTCCAGAGCCTGAAGGGCCGTGAAAGGCGAACGATAGGTACGCGGGTGCGAGAGCGCCTCGAAGACGTCTGCCACTCCCAGGATGCGCGCGATCGGATCGAGATCACGGTCAAACAGGCCGTAAGGATAGCCCTGTCCCTGGGCCCTCTCGTGTTCCTGCAGCACGGCTCTCCGCAGGGGCTCGTTTCGCGGAGCGCAGCGTTCCAGGATCTCGGCTCCGAACACGGGGTGCTGCCGAAGCGCTTCCTGTTCGCGCTCGGACCAGGTCCCCACGTTGCGCAGCATCTCGGCGGGCAGCCTGGCCATGCCGATGTCGTGGAGCAGCCCGGCGTGGATGACTTCGACCGCCTCTTCCACACCCGACACCATGCCGAGGGAGATCTTCCCGCTGAGCACGGCCACGTTCACGCAATGACTGGCCAGGTCGTAGGTGTCGTGGGGCTCCAGGCTTCGGTTGATCAGGCTGTTGTCTCGCAGGAGGTCCGTGTGCATTCGCTCCGCGAGCAACCGACCGCGGTCCACGTCGGGGTCCTTCGACTGGCGCACGGCCGCCAGGGTCTCTTCTACGTAACCGCGAGCTTCTTCATAAAGGCGGTTGGGCGCGAAGGGATTGGGTGACCGTGCTCGAACCGGCCGGCCGGAATCGGCGGTTGCGGACCCGCTCGCGGGCCCCGTCGCGCCTTCCGCGAGGGGCGAGGAGCCCAGACTCGTCAGAACCAGGTCGTCCGCGCCGGCCCCCTCCGCGAGCGCCGACGGATCCTCCACGTACCGTACGGGCCAGGGGAGGGACGCCAGGGCCGCACGAACTTCTGCGGTGAGCTCGGTCTCCCCGAGCACAACGACGAGTTTCCGGTCAGCGGGATCGCTCATCTGGTCGCTCATTCTGTCCTTCCGACGTCATTTCCGTTTCGCGCTGCGTTGCTCGCAGGACGCACGGCTCCACGGCTGATCTCCGCAAGTTTCGGGCTCGCGTAGAGTCCGGCACCCACGCATCTTCAAGTATGCATACGAAATTCCTGCTTCTCGGGGCAATATCGGCTTTTGTCGGCGTGGCGGCCGGCGCCTTCGGAGCGCATGGACTTGAGGCCCGCCTTTCGGCAGATCTGCTTGCGGTATACGAGACGGGCGTGCGTTACGAACTCTTCCATGCGGTAGCCCTTCTGTTCGTGGGAATGGCGGCAGACCGGTGGCCGACAGTCCGGTGGGCAAGGGCGGGCTGGATGTTCGTGGCGGGTACCGTGCTGTTCTCGGGAAGTCTCTACGCATTGGCGCTGACGGGCGAGCGTTGGCTGGGTGCCGTCACTCCGCTCGGGGGTGTGTGCTTTCTCGTCGGCTGGATCTTCGCTGCCATGGCGTCGCTCCGGTCGGCATCGCAAGACCCGGAATGGACTTCGTCAGGCCGGGAAGAGAGCTGAGGCCCGCAGCAGCGCTTACAGCCGGGGGGGCGTGACTCCCGTTTGCCCCTGGTACTTGCCCTTCTTGTCCGCGTAGCTGGTCTCGCACTCCTCGTCCGACTCGAAGAACAGAACCTGCTCGATCCCTTCGTTCGCGTAGATACGGGCAGGCAGGGGAGTCGTATTGCTGATCTCCAGCGTCACATGCCCATCCCACTACGGCTCGAATGGCGTAACGTTGGTGATGATCCCGCAGCGGGCGTACGTGCTCTTGCCCACGCAGCTCGTCAGGATGTTGCGCGGGATTCGGAAGTGCTCCACGGATCGGGCCAGGGCGAACGAATTC
>JBDHBK010000114.1:0-6067 GCA_039592635.1 Gemmatimonadota bacterium | reverse complement strand
AGTTCAGCGCCGAGCTGAACGTATTCGATCAGCAGTTCCGTCATCGCTCACTCCCCGAGAATATCGTTCCTGGTCTCACCATCCCTCTTCCCCCCTGAGCGGAACGAAGCGAGCGCTGTCGACGGTCTCCTCGGTGAGGCTGCCGTCGGCTTCGAGCGTGACCCTGACGAGGTGCTGCCCGGAGTCGTCCCCCACCGGAATGATCAGGCGGCCGCCAGGGACGAGCTGCTCAACCAGGGGCTGCGGCACTCGTGGCGCGGCGGCGCCGCACAGGATCACGTCGTAGGGCGCGTGCTCGGGCCAACCGGCGCTTCCATCCCCCGCCCGCGTGGTCACATTCTCGAGACCCAGGTCCCGCAAGCGGGCCTCGGCGAGATCCGCGAGCTCCTGCACGGTCTCCACGGAGAACACGTGTGCCGCCAGCTGGCTCAGAAGAGCGGTCTGATAGCCTGACCCCGTCCCTATTTCGAGCACCTTCTCTTCCCCCGTAAGGTCGGCCAATCCCAGGTGCAGGGCGTGTGCCCCGGGTCTCGAAATAGTCTGTCCATGGCCCAGCGGGAGGGCTACATCGTCATACGATCGGTGCCGTACCGCATCCGGAACGAACATGTGCCTGGGGATGGCGTCGAAGGCGTGCAGTATGGCGAGATCGTTGACCCCGCCTGCCTGGAGGCCTTCGATCAGGCGCCGTCGGTCGCGCCAGTAGGCGGCGTCTATCCGCCCAGCATCCAAGAGCGGACCTCGCTGATCAGGCGGTAGTTGGTTAGGTCGAGGTGCAGCGGAGTGACCGAGACGTAGCCGGCCTGCACGGCCCGGAAGTCGGAATCTTCCCGGCCGGTCCAACTCGATACGCCGCCTCCGATCCAGAAGTACTCGCGGCCCGAAGGATCCTCGCGACGGGTGAGAGAGTCGGAATACACGCGGCGTCCGAGCGTGGTCACCCGGATCCCCTTCACCTCCTCTACCGGAATGTCCGGGAGATTCACGTTGAAGAACGTCTCTTCCGGGAAGTCCTCACGCCGGATCAAGCTCCCGATAAGGTCGGTGAGAACCCCCGAGTAACCCGGGATCCGATCCGCCGCCCGGCTCGAATACGAGACCGCGATCGCCGGGATCCCGAGAATCGTTCCCTCCATGGCCGCGGCCACCGTGCCTGAGTACAGGACATCCTCTCCCATGTTGGGGCCGTGATTGACGCCGGAAAGGACGAAGTCGGGCGGATTCTCCAGGAGCTGGTTGATGCCGATCAGCACGCAATCGGTCGGGGTGCCATCGATCACGTGGTGCCCCTCGGGAGTGCGCGTCGCCCGGAGAGGTCTGTGCACCGTGAGCGAGTGACTGGTGGCGCTCTGTTCGCGGTCAGGTGCCACGACCTGGACGTCTCCGAGTTCCGACGCGATCTCGATGAGGGTCTGCAGGCCGACAGCATGGATGCCGTCGTCGTTGGTGCAGAGAATCGTCGGGCGGTCCACGGAATCGGTCTGGCTGTCTTCGCTGTCTTCGGTCATTCGCCGAGCGTCAACAGGTCCAGGAGCCCGTCAGCCTCGCGCCTCAGATCCCGGACCGTCTCACGGTCCCAGGCCACGCGAGCAGCCCGTGTCAGCTTTCCTTCCTTACGCAACTGATCGAGCTTATGGCGGGCCCCCTCGATCGTGTACTTCTCGGCGTAGAGAAGATGACGCAGCAGGTGCACAAGCTTGATTTCCTTCCGCCGGTAGACCCGGTTGCCTGCGCGGTTCTTGGCCGGTCGCAGTGCCGGGAACTGGGTCTCCCAATAGCGCAGCACGTGCGGCTTCAGTCCGGTGAGCTCGCACACTTCACCAATCGAGTAGTACTCCTTCGGGGCGATGCGGTCTTCCACCGAATTCAACTCCAGCGCTCGGGCTTGGGCTCTCGGGACATGAGGAGGGCCAGCGCCCGCCTCGGGTCCACGCTCTCGTACAGAATGGAGTATACGGCCCCTACGATAGGCATTTCCACCCCATGGCGCTCCGCCAGGTCCCTGGCGGCCTCGGTCGTGCGCACTCCCTCGGCGACAGCCGTCATCCCCGCGAGGACTTCGTCCAGGCTCTCGCCGCGTCCAACGGCGAGGCCCACCCTTCGGTTGCGGCTGAGGTCGCCGGTGCACGTCAGGATGAGATCTCCAACTCCCGCCAGCCCGGCGAGGGTGGCTCCTTCGCCCCCCAGCCGCTCCGCCAGGCGGCCGATTTCGGCAAGTCCCCGCGTCATCAGCGCCGCACGGGCATTCGTCCCGAGACCGAGTCCGTCGCTAATCCCGGCGGCGAGAGCGATCACGTTCTTCAGCGCTCCACCGAGCTCCGTGCCAATGAGGTCCGACTGCGTGTACAGGCGAAAGTGATCGTTCTGGAACAGTCCCTGGACTCGGCGGGCGTTATCCGCGTCGTCCGACGCCAGGGTGACCGCCGTCGGGAGCCGGCGCGCGAGCTCCGCGGCGAAGCTGGGACCGGAAAGGACCACACAGCCCCCCGCCGTCTCGTTGCCCAGCACGTCCCGCAGCACCTGGCTCATCCGCAGATCGGTGTGAATCTCGATTCCCTTCGACGCACTCACGATCAGGGGACGAGATCCGGCCATCAACTCACCCGCTTCCTGCATGACGGGCCGGACCACGTGGGAGGGACTGACGGACACGACCACCGTCGCGTCTTCCAGCACATCGGCCATTACCGACGTCGCTCCCAGGGAAGGCTCCAGGTCGCCCCCCGGAAGGTACTTCTCGTTGCGATGGTTCCCGTCGACGTCGTCAGCGACCGGCGGCTCGTAGGCCCAGAGTCGCGTGGCATGCCCATTCGAGGCCAGCACGTTTGCCAACGCGGTTCCCCAGCTGCCGGCGCCGAGAACGGCTATTCGCTCATTCTGCACGTTCACCTTCCTCCCTCGGATTCCGAGGCCTTCCTGTCTCGGCCGAACCGGTTCTCCTCCCCTCGGGCCAGCTTCGTGAGGTTGTCGCGATGGGTCCACCAGACGAAGATCGCGATAGCCGTGCAGAACAGGACAGTCGAGGCTGCCTCGTCTGTCAGCCAGGCCGAAAGGGGGACGATTGTGGCGGCAGAAATGGAAGCCACGGAGACGTAGCGAGTGATCGAGACCACACCGATCCAAACGAGAAGACCGATCAGGGCGGATGTCGGTGCGAGCGCAACGAGGACACCGGCTCCAGTCGCGACCCCCTTGCCGCCACGGAAGCGCATGAAGACGGACCACACGTGACCGGCGATCGCCGCCAAACCGTACAGGAGCGCCAGGTCGCCGACGGCGGAGCCATCCCAGGACGGGAAGAAGTAGGCGGGAACGAATCCCTTGGCGATGTCGACGAGCACCACCGGCACCCCTGCGCCGAGCCCCATGACCCGGTAGGCGTTGGTCCCACCCAGGTTGCCGCTTCCGTGTTCACGAAGGTCGATTCCGTGCAGGCGTCCCACCATGTAGCTCGTCGGGATGGAGCCCAGGAGGTAGGCGGCCAGCGTCAGCAGGATGACCGTCACGGTCTACTCACTGGACTCGCGAGCGGGTCACGAGTCACGATCACCTTCGGTTCGCTGCCGAGCCGATATCCTGATCGGCGAGCCCACGAAACCCCACTCTCTGCGGAATCCGTTCGAGATGTAGCGGACATACGACGTCTTCAGATCCTTGGGACGATTCGACCACAATACGAAGACAGGCGGCTCAACGGCTACCTGGCTACCGTAGTATATCCTGACGTCGCCCCGTGCGCCCTGAGGGGGCTGCTTGCGGGCGATGAGGCTCCGGATCAAGCGATTGACCTCTGCCGTCGGTATTCTCCTGGACCTCTCAAGCTGGACCTCCCGCGCGAGTTCGATGACTCTCTGCACCCGCTTTCCGGATAGGGCCGATGTGGTAACGATGGGCACCCACCTGAGGTAGTGGGCTCTTTCGCGTAGTTCCTTCTCGAACAGGGCGAGCGCATCCGGGCCGCGATCGTCGATCAGGTCCCACTTGTTTGCCACCAGGACGAGCCCCCGCCCTGCTTCCCACGCCTCTTCTCCGATGCGAAAGTCCTGGTTCGTGACCCCGGCCGCGCAATCGACCACCAGCAGACAGACCTCTGACCTCTGGATGGCGGACGTGGCCCGCAGCCGGCTGTAGAACTCGACATCATCGTCGACTCGAGAACGGCGGCGCAGGCCGGCCGTATCGATCAGGCAGATCCTCTCGTCCTCGAACTCCAGGTAGGTATCGATAGCATCCCGAGTGGTACCGGCCTCTTCGTGAACGAGGACCCGGTCCTCCCCGAGCAGGCGATTGACGAAGCTCGACTTCCCGACGTTGGGCTTTCCGATCACGGCCAGCCGGAGGCCGACCGGCGTACTGTCGGTCTCCTCGAGACCGGGCAGGGCGGCCACCACACGATCCAGCAGGTCACCACTTCCCTTCCCGCTGAGAGCGGAAACGGGCACGGGTTCGCCCAGCCCGAGGGCATGGAACTCGTGCTGCGCCACGGCCGAGGCGGGTTCGTCCAGCTTGTTCACGGCCAGGACCACGGGGCGGCCCGAGCGACGAAGGAGATCGGCGACGTGCTGGTCGACGGGGTGTGGCCCGGCGCGCCCGTCCGTGACCAGTACGATGGCTTGAGAACGCTCGATTGCCGCGAGCACCTGTTGCCTGACTTCGCGGTCCAGAGGGCGCTCGGGCACGTCACTGATTCCACCGGTATCGACGAGCAGGAAGTCTCGTCCCGCCCATTCGGCCTCGGCGAACTGCCGGTCGCGAGTGACTCCGCTGCGTTCGGCTACGATGGCAATGCGACGGCCCAGGATGCGATTGAACAGCGTGGACTTGCCCACGTTGGGCCGGCCCACGATGGCAACGGTCGGAAGGCCTACAGCGCCAGCAGGGTGTCCGTCACGTGCTCCGATGGATGTATCCTCAGCTGTGGGAAGTCGCGCCTCAACTCGGAGAGCGACACGTCGTCCAGGAACAGATCCTGGTCATTCAGAGCGGTGCTGCTGAACAGAGCCAGGTCGAAATCGCGGTACGAAGCAAGCGCACGAGCGTAGTCGGCACCAGCGAGCAGCCCGGCGGTCGTGACCATCGGACCATACAGAGAGTTGTGCGCGGCCACGGTGGTGACCAGGGCGCCGGAGCTCGCCGCGACCTCGTCGGCCAGTTCCGACAGGTAGGGCTCCATTGAAGTGCCCGTGACGAGAACGATCCTCTTTCCCTGCAGAGACGGAAGGTCTCGCAGATCCGAGCGCACGGCCGAAGAGAGAGCAGAGACGGCCCCCACCCCGTTCGCGACCAGTTCGTGGTCATCAAAGTAACCGGGTCCAGGTAGTTCGCGACCGGCCTGCAGGAACATCTCGTCGGCTGCATAGCACCAGGCGCGACCCCTCTCCTCGAGGGCGCGTTCACGTATCGAGTCGACGGCCTCCAGCGCTTTGGCACACTCGGCGCGACTGAGTGCGCGGACGCCCCGATTGGAGTTGAACTCGGTCAGCCCGACTGGAACGATTGAAAGCGACAGCACCTGGTGTTCGCGCGCGTACAGGTCAGCGATGGTTGCCTCGAGGATAGCCCCATCATTGATCTCCGGGCACAGGACGACCTGGGCGTGCACGTGGATCGAACCCGCTGCCAGCCGATCCAGATGCTCTCGGATCAGGGACGCCTTCGGATTGATGAGCATGCGGAGCCGGGCCTCGGGGTCGGTCGCATGCACACTCACGTATAGCGGGCTCAGGCGTTGCTCGAAGATCCTCTCCCAATCGTCATCTCTGAGGTTCGTCAGGGTCACGTAGTGTCCGAACATGAACGAAAGCCGGTAGTCGTCGTCCTTGACGTACAGGGGCTGCCTCAGCCGGCTCGCCTTGGGGTTTCCCTTCACGAAACAGAACGGACACGCGTTGGTGCAGCGGCGCACCTTGTCCATCTCGGGAATGAGACCAAGAGGCTCATCCGGGTGCTTTTCGATTTCGTAGACGACAGACTCGCCGGAAGGTAGCCGAGTCTCCAGATGCACCTCGGCGTCGGCCTCGAAAAAAAGCAGGTCGAGGGAATCCCTGAGATCCCGTCCGTTGATCGA
>JBDHBK010000113.1:0-10741 GCA_039592635.1 Gemmatimonadota bacterium | reverse complement strand
GATGTCGTCCCGACCCGTGGTGTCGGTGAACACCACCAGGTAGTCCTGGGCATCCCTCAGGAAGCGGGCCCGCGTAACCGAGTCCCGCGTCATGGCCTGATCCGTGAATTGCCGTTGCGGAATGGTTTCCGACCACCGGTGCGGCGGCTCTTCGAGGGAGAGCTGAAGGAGCTGGTGGGCCGCGATGCGGTCTCCATGATCCAGCTTCCTGATGCGCTCGTTCGTGAGTTGCCTCGCCAACTCGAGCTGGTGGTCGGAGATGCTTGTCGAGCGGTCGTACATGAAGACGACCAGCTGCGGCGTCGACCGCTTCACGACGCCGCCCTCTCCCTCGCCACCCGCGGCATTGCCTTCCTGGGTACCGCAACCCGCGAACGTCACCGCGCCAAGCAGCGCAAACAACAGCCGCGTCTTTCGGATCACCATGCCGTAGCCTCTTCAGTAAACCGGGCCCGAGTCTTCTCGAACCTGTCCTGCAGGTCCCGCCGCTCCGCTTCGTAATCTTCGGGGTCTCGCATCAACAGGCTACGCGTATCCCGCTCGTCCACCCCGAGTTCCAACCTGACCGGATCGGCAAATGCCTTGATGTCCCTGGCGTCCAGGCCCCGCAAACGACCATTCTCGGCCCGGTAGGCCACGATCGTCGCTTCGAGCTGGCTGGCCAGCGCGGGCGCCTCCCGCAGGGGTGCCTCGGAAAGTAAACTCGACAGCTCGCGAATGGTACGAACGGCATCTCCCATCGCATCCGCGACCCGTTGCTGCGTCGCGTCACCGACGTTGACGAGCTCACGCCTTTGCCGCTCGAACGGAGTGTCGTTGAATCGATCCCGCCGCCGGTCTCTCATGTGGAAGTAGGCAGCCGAAATCGCGACGAGGATCAGCGTGGTGTTCAGCAGCAGGATCGGGAAGCTGAGGCCGCTCATCGAAGCCGCGTACTCCCGCTGCTCCTTGGCCAGCGCCTCCAGGTCGTCCGCCCGGTTCGCCTGTTCGTTCGCGGCAACCAGATTGCCGTCCACCCTGAGCCAGCTCGCCGTACGCCGAAGCTCCTCGATCTTGGCACTGTCCTGGGCAAAGCGATCCACGGCCACTTCGCCGAGCGTGACGCGCGCCTCGAAGAGCACTCCGATCACGAGTGCCAGCCCGACCCCTGACAGCACCATCGGCACCACGAACTCACCGGCGGACCGCTTGCCCAGGGTCTCCCCCGTGCGCCGGGCCGACTGGTGCATCATCAGCGACCGGAGAGAGTGCCCGAAGAAGTGCGCGAGCACACACAGGAACGTGACCACACCGGCGGCAAGCAGGGCGGCGTCAGGCCTGAGGATGAACTGAGACGCAACCCGCAATCCTCCCGCAAGCCAGCCCTCGCTGGTCTCTGCAACGTATCGAAGCTGCTGCTCGGTCAGGGGGTCCCGCGGCAGAAGCGCGCCGAATACAGGAGCGTTCGCCAGGAACTCCACGATTCCGAGGAAGCCGATGGCCAGCGCGTACCAATGCGTCTTGAACTGGCGAGTGGTAGGCTCGGTCTCCTGCTCGCCTGACTCCTCCTCCAGGGTGCTTTCCACAACGGTGCGGTTCATGTCCCAACGCTTCTTGAGACGGAACAGTTCACTCGTGACACGCTCGAACCGATCATTGTCCAGGGAAATGCCGGCCAGGGTTCGCGTGATGCGGCCCTCCAGTTCGGCAACCATCGAGTTCAGCCGGGAACGCTCGCGAGCCTGCCAGTTCCGGAACAGTGAAACGGCGCGATCACGCAGTTCCGCCTCCGACTCGGCTCGACCCTGCGTCTGCACATTCGGAAGATCCGCCTCGGCGTCGCGCGATGCCATCTCCACGGCGGCTTTCCTCAGGCGGCGAACGCTGAGGCCCACGTTCTCCTCGAGGGCCGCCGTTGCTGTCTCCGGAATCGCGCCAGGATCCGAAGCACCAGGCCCCGTAGCGCCGGGCTCCGGTGCCGCAGCTTCAGTCTCGGGGGCGGGTGGCGGGGCCGGCTCCACGGTATCGGTAGCGTCCCACACGGAGTCGGAAGGACCTACCGGCTCCGGCTCCCACAATGGCTCGTCAGGTTCGGGCGCGGCGGCATCTTTCACCCGGTCGAGCCAGGTAGGATGCGTGGTCGGGGCCCCGTCTTCCGCGGAAGTGTCTCCATCGGTCAACGGAGCCGTGTCCGGCTCGACGGCAGCGGCTCTCGCCTCACGGTTTCGTGCGCTCATCTTCCCCTTCTCGTCCATTGCGTCTCCGCCTTCCGCGAGTCAGCGCCCCAGGAATCGGACCATCGACCGGTGTCCTCAGCCAGCCGCTCCACCGCGGAACTCCACGGACATTCGGATTCGGCAAGAACGCGGCCACCATCTCGAATCCGGCGTCGATTCCTGTAATTACCTGTTCCTGCAACACATACAACGGGCGTGCGTTCCCTCCGGCGACGCGGCCCGATGCGACACTTTGCGCCCTTCGCGAATCGATTCCCGGCCGGGACGGAGACCGATCCCCCCGGGAATATCGATAACATGAGAGAGTGCCTTGAGCAACGAGAACCCTAGTACATCCGCTCTCGGTGGATTTCCCGTGCCATGGCTCGGGCAGCCTCGGCCAGCGTCTTTTCGACTTCGAGAAGTGCCCGCTCGAGAACCGCGTCCACCTCGTTCTCCGAGGTCAGCGTCATCGCGGCATGCTCTGCATAATCCACGATATCATCCACGCGGCTGCGAACGTCGTTCTTGATCGCGTGGAGCAGAGCCTCTGTCGACTCACTGTACTGCATGGCTTCCGCTCCTTTCATGAGTTCTCCCCGTCGTTCTATTGGCAAGCCGGCTGCCATGGGTGGAGCCAGTGCCGGGTATCGCCCATAACCACTGTTTCGTCAACAGGTTAGGAAGTTGTCACGATGCATCCCGTGGACCCGACGGAATCCCGGGCGGGGTCTTCGAGGTGGCAAAAAGCCAAGACGATACGCAAAAGGTGCGTGCCCGGGTGGTTGAGCTTCAGATGAGTGCCGGGCCCAAACTGTGCGAGCGTTCGGGCCCGCGAAGCACGGAGGTGCACCATGCCGTCCAATCGGGATCTGCGGATGATCCGCCGTCGAGTGAAGCCGCCCACCGGCCGGGAGGGCTTCGCTCTGATGGTCGTCCTCGTCCTGCTCACGGCCCTTTACCTGGGCGCAACCGGGATTTTCCTGGCGGCGCGGGCAGAACTCCGTATCGGCATCAGCCACGCGTCGTCGAGCCAGGCGTTCTACCTGGCGGACTCGGGGCTGGCCACGTGGCTGGCCTCCCCCTTTCAACCTTCCCTGGGGGAATACACGATATCGGGCGAGGCCGTCATAGTCAGAGCCACACGCCTCCTCCGCGTGGACTCAGTGACGGCGCTCTACTGGATCCGCTTGCACTCAACCGTGGGAAGCGGATCTGGGAATGACCCCGGGATGGCGAGTCGCGAGACCAGCTTGCTGGGAATTCGGATTCGATCCGATCCGGTCCGGGCGATCGACGGCACCTGGAGGGAGGTCCTGTAGTCGCGTCCCGGTCAGCGCGGCAGGTGTCGAATCAGCAGCTCGAGAACCGCATCCGGGTTCTCCATGTTGATCCAGTGCCCGCCATCGAGGCTGACCAGCCGGACGCACTCGCCGTCGGCTTCCAGACGTGCGACCCGGGCGGCGGCGGCGGCGTCCATGATCGAGCCCCGCGTCGCACGGACGAAGATCACTTCTCGACCGGGTACCGAGGGTTCGACGACCGACCACAGGTCTTCCCGGTAGAAGTCCTCGAGCAGAAGGTCGAGCGCGGCCAGGTCGAACTTCCAGCGGTACCCGTCAGGACCGCGTACCAGGTTGGTGGCCGTCCATTCGGCGATGTGCAGGTTGAAGCCCTCCCCCTGCACCGCGCTGACGACCTCACGGCGGTCGTCGAACCGCTCGGGCAGTCGTGTCAGCAGCGCCAGGAGGCGGTCCGCGCCGGCCTCGGTTCGCCCCGCGGAAGGAGTGCTGTCCATCACCCACACCTGTCTCAGGGTCGGGTCGCCCGCGCGGGCTGCCGCAAGGGCGACCTTGCCCCCGAAGGAATGACCGACGATGACCGTCTCCGTGGCCTCGAGTCGCAGGATCAGGGCATTTACGTCACCCGAGCTGGCGGCCACGGTGTGAGGTGGGGCCAGCCCCTGGCTGTCGCCGTGGAGTCTGAGGTCCACCAACACGACCCCCCAGTCGGGTCGCTCCTCCACGACCCCGCGGCCTATCGAGGCCCAGTTCCGGCCCGCACCCAGGAATCCGTGCAGAAACAGGACCCAACGGTTCGGAATCGTCCCGGGAGTGTGGATTCGACGGTGCGCCAGTGTGACCGGGCTCTCGCCGATGGACCGGCTTTCCGGTAGATGCCCCGTCACGGTGTGTGTCCGCCAGCCGCGCCGCGCAGCACGGCAATGCGCAGGGCAGCCGCGTAGGCCTGCTCTGTGCGATCGAGCATCCGCTGAACAGAGAACGCTCCCGCCACGTGACGGCGGGCGGCCTCGCCCATTCCCCTTCGAAGTTCACGTCCCACCAGCAGGGCTGAGATCCTGTCGGCAAGCGCGCCGGCATCGCCGGGAGCGACAAGGAAGCCGGTCTCTCCTTGTACGACGGCCTCCGGAATCCCGCCCACCTCGGTGCTGACCACGGGCAGGGCCGCCGATCGGTATGTCCTCGCGGAGACCCGCGAACCGGACCGACCTCTCGATTCCGAGGCGCTTCGCGAGGGCCTCGAGATTGAGGCGCTCCGGCCCATCCCCCACGACGACCAGGGAGCATTCGGGGTACGATTCCAGAATCTCCGGGAACGCCTCGAGCAGAACGGCGTGGCCCTTGTCCTGCCGGAGGTACGCGACGACGCCGACGACCGGCCCTTCTCCGGGCACACCGAGAGCACGACGCACTTTCGCGCGATCTGCCGAATCGGGACGGAAACGTTCGAGGTCTACGCCCGTCGGAATCGACATCGAACGCTCCGGGGGCACGAGCCCCGAACCGGCCAGCTCCTGCCGCACCGACTCGCCGGTGGTGATCACGTAGTCGGCCTGGCCGTAGAGAAACCGGTGACGCGGGCTCGGCTTGACTCGCACCGAAATATGGCGACTTCGCACCAGCGCACCCACCCGCGGACCCAAGCGTCGGGCGAGCGCCGCCGCCCAACTGTCGGCCGAGCTGTGGGAGTTGACGACGTCCGGCTGCAGTCGACGAGTCCACGAACCGAGAGCCAGCGCGTTGGCCGGCAAGAGCGGGCGCCGAAACGACATGCGGATCACCTCGAGTCCCGCCTCCGCCGCGCGCTCGGCCAGCGCCCCACCCGGGGTCGCGGCAATCCACACATCGTGACCCCGTTCGCGCATCCCCAGGCTCTCGGCCAGGACGCGGCGCTCCTGGCCGCCCATCACCGTCGAGGATTCTGTGTGAATGATGCGCACGCGCGATTCCAATCAGAACGGGAAACAGAAACGTTGACATCTGAGCCTGCGGCGCACAATACGAACGGTGGACGCTGGTGCGTCGACCCGACGAGACGCCGTATCGCTGAATCGATCGAAGGAGGCGAACCCATGTCGGACGAGACCGCTGCCGGAGGGCGAAAGGCCACACTCCGATGCGCCTTCTGCCTCAAGCTTAACCGCGTGGATATGGACCGCGCCGTCGACCGGCCCGTGTGCGGCGACTGCAGTCGTCCGTTCCTTCTGGACCGTCCCGTCAAGATAGGCGGTGACGACCTGGAGCGACTGGTCAGCGAGGCGGGTGTTCCCGTGCTCGTGGATTTCTACGCTGACTGGTGCGCGCCCTGCAAGATCATGGCGCCGGTACTCGACGAACTGGCGGCGGATCACGTGGGTAAGCTCCTGGTCGCCAAACTCGATACGGACGCGAGCCCGCAGGTCTCGGCCGCACATGGAATCCGGGGGATACCGACACTGATCCTGTACCGGAGCGGTGCGGAGGTGGCGCGGCAGACGGGAGCGGTTCCCCGGAGCACGCTCGACCAGATGCTCGACGCCGGCTGATCGCGCGTCCGCTTGTCACGATGGGATGGAGTCGAGTATTCTGGCTTGGTAGATACAGTCTCCTCGACCCCCGGACCCGGAGGGTGTTGTGACCTGGTTTCTGATTCTCCTGGCGATCGTCGCCATTGTCGGCATCACGATCTACAATTCGCTTGTGAAGATGCGCACCCAGGCCAAGGGCGCGTGGGCCGACATCGACGTTCAGCTCAAGCGCCGTTGGGACCTGATTCCCAACCTGGTGGAGACGGTAAAGGGCTACGCCAGCCACGAGAAGGATACCCTCGAAGCCGTGATCAACGCTCGAAACCGGGCCATGTCGGCATCCGGTCCGGCAGACAAGGCGCAGGCCGAGAACATGCTCAGCGGAGCACTCAAGTCCCTGTTCGCCCTTTCCGAGGCATATCCGCAGCTCCGCGCCGTCGAGAGCTTCACGAGCCTGCAGGGTACGCTGGGGGAGATCGAGGACGCCGTTCAAAACTCCCGCCGGTACTACAACGCGGTCGTGCGCGACTACAACACCAAGGTCGAACAGTTTCCGTCTGTGCTGGTGGCCAATGCCTTCCGTTTTCAGAAGGAAGAGTTCTTCGAACTGGATGACGAGGCCCAGCGCGATGCCCCGACTGTCAGCTTCGGCGAGAGCGGGGGCTGATTCGGGGGGTGCGCGGGTGAAATCTCCGCTATCGATCCGCGTGCTCCGCCGGGCGCTCGCCGCCGCGTTCCTGGCGCTGCTGTCCGCTCCGTCCGGCCTCCCGGCGACGGACTCATCACGTCCCTCCGACGGCATCAGCGTACTCCGATCCTGGCACGTAGAGGACTTTCGCGCCGATGTCCGGGTCCGGCGCAGCGGAGTCGTCGAGGTCGTCGAGACGCTGAAGGTACGCTTCGAAGGATCGTACAACGGTATCTTCCGGACCATCCCGATCGAGTATCGGACACGCGCCAACCTGAACTACACCGTGGGCCTCGAGGTGCTGAGCGTGGAGGACGAGGCAGGCCAGGGGCTCCGGTACGAAACGAGCCGCGAACGGCACTACAGGAAGATCAAGGTCTGGGTGCCCGGAGCGTCAGACGCGGTTCGCACCGTCGTCATCCGGTACCGGGTGGATAATGCGCTTCGCTTCTTTCAGGAAGACGACCAGGCCTGGGATGAACTGTACTGGAACGTAACCGGAGACGAATGGCCCGTCCCGATCGAACGGGCCAGCGTCAGCGTGCGCCTTCCCGCCCAGGTGACCGGTGTCCGGGCGCGCGGCTTCACCGGTGGCTACGGGTCCACGGAGGAGTCCGTCGAAGTGGCGATCTCAGACCATATCGTCAGCGTCCGGTCGATGCGCGGACTCGGGATTCACGAGGGTCTCACGGTGGCGATCGCCTGGGACTCGTTCATCACGCAGCCGGCCGGAGCCGCGGAAAGCGGGATCGAGCCTCAAGCCGCTCTGTCCGACGAGTACCTGATACGGAGGCCCACCCGTTGGGACCGGATTCTCCGATTCTTCCGCAGCAACTGGCCACTACTGATCCCCTTCTTCGCGCTGTTCGCGATGTACCGGATCTGGAACCGGCATGGACGCGATCCGCAGCGACGGCCCATCGCTCCGATGTACGAACCGCCGCCGGGCCTCACACCTTCCGAGGTGGGGACGCTGGTGGACAATCGGACCGATCTCAGGGACGTGACCGCCATGCTGGTCGACCTGGCCGTCCGCGGCTATCTGGTCATCGAGGAAACGGAGGAGGACAAGTTCCTCGGACTGATCAAGGACCGGGACTACGTCCTGGAACTGAAGAAGGGGGACGAGGACCTCTCCGGGCTGAAGAGTCACGAGCGAAAGATGCTCAGGGCCGTGTTCGGCTCGCCGAGGGCCGGAGACCGGGTCCACATGTCCGATCTGGAAAACGAGTTCTACAAGGATCTCCCCGGTATCAAGGATCGGATCTTCTCCGAGCTGATGGAGCTGAAGTACTACCGAAGCCGTCCCGATCGAGTGCTCGGCCTGTGGGCCGGGATTGCGATCGCGACCGGTCTGCTTGTGGGCGGTGGGGGCATGGTGATCGCAGCCAGATTCGGTATGGCCCCCCTGACGACCGTGCTGGCCGGGATCTTCACGGGCGCGATCGTCCTGGGATTCGGGATCTTCATGCCGGCCCGAACCGTAGCCGGAACGAGGGCCCTGGAAGCCGCGCTCGGGTTCGAGGAGTTCCTGCAGCGGGTAGAGTCCGACCGATTCAAGAAGATGATCACCGGTCCGGAGATGTTCGAGCGTTACCTGCCCTATGCGATGGCCCTTGCCGTGGAGAAGAAGTGGGCCGCAGCCTTCGCTGACATCTACCGCGAACAGCCCGACTGGTACCGGGGTACGGGACACCGCGGCTTTCACCCGACTCTGTTCGTGAGCGACCTTTCCGGAATGACTCAGCATGCCGCTACGGCCATGACCTCGGCGCCCCGAAGCTCTAGCGGTTCCGGCTTCTCGGGAGGCGGGGGCGGGGGGTTCTCCGGAGGCGGTTTCGGGGGAGGCGGCGGCGGCGCGTTCTGACCGATTCCACATCTACAGCGCGGAGACGCCGCGGCATGTACCTTGCCGGCGTCGGAAGGGGCGTCCATGGGGGCGTCCGTCCTGCAGGATCACCTGGACTCGAGCATTTCATACGGAGGAAGTGATGTCATTCTCGGTTGGCAATAGAACGTCGATTCAGGCGGCACTCGTGGCCGCGCTGGTCATGTTCACGGCCTCGGCAGCGGGCGCCCAGACTGATGGTTCGGAACGCATCTCCAGCGGCATCGACGCGGCGGCAGAGCGATATTCGGCTGACGTGAACTGGCTCGCGGACGACGCGCGGCAGGGCCGCGGCCTCGGCTCCGAGGGCCTGGCCAAGGCCGGGCTTTGGCTGGAGCAGCAGTTCGAGAGCATTGGTCTCGAGCCGGCCGGCGACGACGGCGGCTACCGCCACGTCTTCGGAGTGCCCATTGCCGACCCATCCAATCCGCACGCCCAGAAGGGCTTCGTCTACGCATTCAACGTGGTCGGACGTATTCCGGGCAATGGAGAGCTCGGTGGCGTTGTGTTGATCGGCGCACACTACGATCACCTGGGTTTCGGCGGAGAGGGGTCGCTCGAACCCGACTCACGGGCCATCCACAATGGCGCGGACGACAATGCCTCGGGCGCGGCTGCCCTCCTCGAGGTCGCGCGTCAGATGTACGAGCGCCGCGGACAGCTCAAGCGCGATGTGGTGTTCATGGCCTTCTCGGCGGAAGAGCGGGGCCTGGTCGGGGCAAGCAACATCGTGCGCCAGCCGCCCGCGGGACTGGACATGGAGAACGCCGTCGCCATGCTCAATATGGATATGGTGGGACGACTGCGCGACGAGAAGTTGTCGGTGCTCGGAGGCGAGTCGGCCGAGGAATGGGACGACCTCGTCGCTCCGCTGTGCGAGCGATACGGTTTCGAGTGTTCTATCGGCGGTGACGGCTTCGGTTCGTCCGACCAGGCGTCGTTCTTCGCAGCCGACATTCCGGTCCTGCATTTCTTCACGGGCACCCACGCCGAATACCACAAGCCGTCCGACGACGCCGAGTTGATCAACGCCGAAGGGGGAGCGCGCGTCGCGTGGCTGGTCTCGGACGTCGGCGGGACGATCGCCAACCGAGAAGGCGAGCTGACGCTGGTGAAGACCTCTGACGGTCCGCAGCGGCGTATGGCGCTCAAGGCCCGCCTGGGGACGATTCCGGACTATGCGGGTGCCTCCGACGGGTCTCCCGGGCTCCTGTTGTCCGACGTCCGACCGGATAGCCCGGCTGAGGCCGCCGGCCTGCAGCGAGGAGATATCGTGGTCCAGATCGGTGAGATGGCGATCGCGAGCGTGCAGGACTACATGGTCGTGTTGTCTGAAGCCAACCCGGGTGACACAGCCCCGATCGTGGTGATCCGTGACGGCGAGCGGATCGAGCTCGAGGTCACTTTCGGCGCTCCTCGATAGGCGGCCGGACGAGTGATGCTGTCGCTTAAGATCGTCCTGTTCGCAACCGATTTCTCACGGCTGGCGGACGCGGCGCTCGATCCCGCGCTGGCGCTCGCGCAGAAGCACGGGGCCGTTCTCCACATGCTGCACGCGGTCGTTCTGCACGCGGACGACCCTAACGACCCCGCGCATCACTTTCCGGACGCCGAACAGATCCGGAGCCGGCTCGAAGGAGTCGCCGAGAGCCGCATGGCGAGCCAACTCGAGCAGCGCGGCGCGGGCGAGTTGGAGGTGGTCCGGGCGCAGCGCAGGGGAATGTCGACCGCCCCAGTGATCCTGGAGTACGCGGAAGAGATTGACGCAGACATCATCGTGATGAGCACGCATGGAAGGCGCGGGCTCAGCCACGCCCTGGTGGGGAGCGTAACCGAGGAAGTCGTGCGTCTATCCCCCCGCCCCGTGTTGACGATTCGTGGAGCTGCCACGGACGAAGCCCACCCTCGTATCGGACACGTTCTGGTGCCGGTGGATTTCTCGAGGCACTCGGAGGGCGCGGTGAAACACGCTCTCCAGTTCTGTCGCGCGTACGGCTCCCGCATGCACCTTCTGCACGTGTTCGAACAGCCGGTCACCCCAGAAGTGTACGCGGGGGGAGGACTGGCCGCGGTATCTGACTTCTCGCTGGTCGAGGGCAGTCTGCGCGAAGCACTTCTCGGTGTGGCGACGAGGGCGGGCGCCGAGGTCGAAACTGAGATTC
>JBDHBK010000112.1:0-10739 GCA_039592635.1 Gemmatimonadota bacterium | reverse complement strand
CCGTATAGTAGACGTTTGCGCCCAGCAGCAGGTTGCTGCCCAGCAGGAGGCCCTTGTAGCCCACCTCGAATGTCTGCCAGATCGTCGGATCGAGGGCCGGGACATCCTGAATCGTCCGCAAGTCCACTACCGGATTGATGAACCCTCCGGACTCGGTATTCAGCGTGGCACCGACCACAGGGATGTCCGTCGCACCCGGCGCCGCGATGGACGACAGCAGCAAGCCGGCCTGCGCGTCGTTGGCCGCCACCACGGCGACCGCTTCCGTCCAGAGTTGTGCCGTGGTCGAAGGCAGGAACTCGCGCGGACTGCCCGGAACCGACTGCCCGGCGCAGGCGGCCGGCTGGACGGTGCACACCAGCGGATTGAACGGTGACATGTGCATGGGCACGCCGTTGTCGTCGCGCATGAACTGGAAGCCGTTTTCGGTGACGCCCTGAGCGCGTACATCGTAGAAGAAGGGGCCGCCGAGAGGCAGCGGTTGCGCCGAGATGTCCAGGAACAGGTTGAGCGTGTTGGGCGTCGAGAAGGCCCGGTTGTAGCGCGCCCGGATGCTGCGCTCCGGCGTGGGGCTGAACACGATGGCTGCCCGGGGCGAGAACACCGCGTCCGTCAAGCGAGTGTGGTCGTCCAGGCGAGCCGCCGCCACCACGTTCCATTTGTGGCTCAGGCGGCCGTCATACTGCACGTACCCGCCGATCTCGGTTACGTCATCGTCAGCCTCGTGACGACCGTTGATCGTTCCCTCGGACGGTGGATTGGTGTACAGGTAGTCGAATCCGTAGGTCAGTCCGTGCTGCGGATTGAAGTTGAAGCCGTGCTGCAGCTGGGCCACCGTCTGATATGACTTGTCGATCAGCGGACGGCCGGAGCGCAGGAGATAGGTCTGGTCATTGTCGTTCTTGTTCCAGAACACCTGTGCGAACAGGCGCTTCCAGTTGAAGCGACCCTGAGCGTACCAGGTACCCCAGTTCTGTACCTGGCCACCGCCGATCCCGGTGAGGTCCACACTGTTTATAGCGTCCACGTGACCGCCGGACAGGACGATCGACGTTTCAGGGTTGGGTCGGAAATCCGTTCTCAGATCCAGACCCCAGCGCTTCAGGTCGGGGTCGCGGGCCGTGAAGTCGTTGAAGCTGGAGGGCCCGGTGGGATCGCCGATCTTCGCCTCTCCCTGCGTGCCACCCGCCACGTTGTCTACCCGGGTCCGGAGCTGATCGATATCACCGGGTCCCAGATCACCGGAGAAGTTGAAGCACGCGGACTGGGTCGGATCATAGTTGAGCGCCTGGCAGGCCAGGGCGATGGATTGCTGGTTCTTCTCCGTCGGGTCGATGTAGCCATAGTCGAGCCCGGTGAAGTAGCTGCCGGACAGCTTGACTCCGAACTTGTCGTTGTCGGTCTTCCAGGCCAGGCGTCCCTCGAGCTGCCACGTGAACTCGTCCGTGCCAGCCTGCGAGAACGACGCCGGGGCGAAGTTGCCTGTCGGGGTCAAGATGTTGGCATCCTGACTGAAGGATTTCTGCTGTCGCAGGCCGGTGGATAGAGCGAAGTCCATTCCTGGATCGTCGATCGGGGAGCGCGTGATGAAGTGCACCACACCGTTGGCCGCGTTCGGTCCGTACAGCGCGGAGCCCGGTCCCAGCACCACTTCGGCGCGCTCGATGTCCGAACTCGTGGTCGGGTTGGACCACGAGACATTGACCCGAATCGAGGGTACGCGGGCGATCCGGAAGTCCGTCATGTTGAGCGCGGATCCCGAGAAGACGTTGTTGAATCCACGCACGACGGTGTAACTGCTCTGCAGGCCCGTGGGCATGAAGTCCACGCCGGCTTTTTCCTTGACGTGGTCGACCGGCGTGACGGCCGGTCGCTCGGCGATGTCCTCCCGAGTGACGACCTCCACGGCGGCCGGCGCATCGAGGGCCTTTTCCACCCTCCGCGACGCCGTCACCGTAATCGGGTTCAGGTTGAAGCTCCGCTCCGCCATCGTCACGCTCAGGTTCGTCGTCTGACCCGAGACGATCGAGATGTCACTCTCCTCCACGATCGCCCAGCCGGGCAGCGTGAAGCTCACCAGATACGTGCCAGCCGGGATCCCCGTGATCCGGTAAGCCCCGCTCGCGGCAGTGAAGCCGCCCTTGACCAGGGTGCCGTCGACCAGGTGCACCTCCACCTGCACCGCACTGAGCCCGACGCCGCTCTGGCCATCGGTGACGGTACCGGCGAGTCCACCCTCCTGGGCGGCCGCTGGCAGAGCTGTGAGGAGAAGAAGAAGAGAGGGCAGAATCGTCCACCAGAACCTGACAGGGTGTCTGCTCATGACGTCGCCTCGTGCCAAGTGAACGTCGGAGGGCCATGCAGGGTGGCCTCGCAGTGTGGCGCGAAAAGTCAGGTCATTGTGAGGAAATTGCAAGTGGGGGCGTACTTACGACCGGTAGCGGGCCGGGCCGGAAGTCTTCGACGGCATGCAATACCTCGATGAGAAAAGGCCCGGTGCTTTCGCGCCGGGCCCTCTCCGCAACTCTGCTAGCCGGCCGTCCGGCGTCGAGAATCGTTGATCAGCCGGTGCCACGCTCCACGGCGTGCACGGCGTCGATCATCTTCTGCGCGCTCTCCTCCATGTCGATCACGATTCGGTCCACGCGATCCACGAAGTAGTTGTGCGCGATGCTGATCGGAATGGCGATGGTCAGGCCGGATGCCGTCGTGATGAGAGCTACCTTGATTCCGCCCGCGACGAGCGTCGCCTCGACCTCACCCGCGATTTCGATCGCCTGGAAGGCCTGAATCATCCCGATAACGGTACCGAGGAAGCCGAGGAGCGGGGCCACGTTCGACAGCGTCGCCAGCCAGACGAGCCCGCGTTCCAGCTTGGAGACCTCGATCGCGCCGGCGTTCTCCACCGCCTGCGTGACGCGCTCGGTGCCTTCCCGGTAGCGCTTGAGGCCAGCAGCGAGGATCTCGCCAGCCGGGGCCTTCGACTCTTCACACAGGGCCAGCGCCTGATCCAGCCGCTGCTGCGCGATCATGCCGTCCACTTCGCTCAGGAGCCTCTTATTCCCGAGAGACTTCATGAGGAGGTCGATGAACTTCCAGATGATGATCAAGATTCCGACCACGAGGCAGAAGCCAAGGGGCCACATCATGAATCCGCCGGCCTCCCAGATCTCGTCGAGCTTCAACTCCTGACCCGCGCCGAGCGCCTGCGCATCCTGCAGTAGCATTAGCGCTGAAACAGTCAAGCTTGCCAAGGTGTCCTCCGCCGTAGTCGTTGGTCTCGTTTCTGGCCCCGGCCGAAAGGCCTCCCGGACGGGGGTTGGGAAGCTACCCGCCCCTTCCGCAGAATGTCAAGAGAAAGACCGGGGTTGCGGGCTTCGCTCAAAGGGCGTCTTCGCTATCGTCGTATAGCCACCAGCGGGCGACGTTCACCCAGTCGCCCCGTGAGTCCATGTTCGTGCCATACACCCGGGCCCGCGCAAGGTCCACTCGGTCCAGATAGTACAGGAACGTGTACGGCTGGTCTTCAACCACGAGCTCGTGGTATCGGCCGATCAGAGAGCGCAGTCGCGCCCGGTCCGCCTCGAGCGGAATCGAGTCGAGGACGACATCCAGTACGGGGTTGCAGTAGCTGGTGAAATGGAACGGCTGTCCCACCTGGTCGCACGCCCACAGGTCGATGTCGTTGAGCGGCACATCCCGGGCCCACCCGATGATCACCGCATCGAAGCGGCGGTCGGCGCCGATGACGAGCGGGATCAGTGCCCCCTGCTCACGTACCACGGGCTCGACCTCGACTCCGATCTGACCCAGGGATGCCTGCACCAGGGTCTGGATGGCCCCCCAGTCCCTGCGCGGCGTCGCCAGCAGCTCGAAGCTGAATGGCTCGCCGTTCCTGTCGCGCACGGCGTCCCCGTCCGAGTCCGTCCAGCCGGCTTGGTCCAGGAGGGCTCCCGCTTCCTCGGGGGAGTAGGGAAGCGGAGCCCAGGTGGAGTCATACGCCCAGTGCCAGGGACCGACCGGCCCCGGAGCCACGGTACCGTTGCCGCCCAGTACGGCCTGTACCAGCGTCTCGCGATCGATGGCCATCGTGAGGGCTCGACGCACGAGCGGGTCCGCGAACTCCGGGCGTTTCGAGTTCCAGGCGATGAAGGCGTACTCCGGCGCGGAATACGATGTCGACACCACCTCCGGGTCGTCTCCCACCTGATCGAGCATGGACGGCGACGCGTCGATCACCAGGTCCACTTCGCCGGTCTGCAGGGCTGCCGCGAGCGCGAACTCGTCGGGAATCTGCCTGTAGACGAGCCGGTCCACGTACGGCCGCCCTCCCAGTTCCTCGGGAAACTCCGGGTTCGCCTCGAATACCCACCGGTCTCCGGGGACTCTCTCCACGAAACGGAAAGGGCCGTTCCCGACGGGAGACAGGGTGCCAAACGGGTGCGACTCCAGGTCCTCCGGTGGAACCTCGCCCAGGATGTGCTCGGGCATGATCGCCGTCCGGGTCCATCCGTACAGCGCGTTCGCGTGTGGTCGAAGGAAGAAGCGTATCGTTACCGGGTCGATGACTTCGGCCGCATCCCAGTAGTCGAAGTAGGACGGATTGGGGAACGGCACGGCGGGATCCTTGAGGCGCTCGAACGTGAATGCCACGTCCCGGGACGTGACCGGCGTTCCGTCGTGCCACTGCAGGTCGTGCCGCAAGTGAAAGACGACTTCGCTGGTGTCCGAGTCGAACTCCCACGAGCGGGCGAAGTACGGTTGCGGCTCATAGTCCTCGTCGTTCGATACAAGCGTGACGAAGAGCACGTGGACCTGGTGTTGCTCGCTCTCGAAGTCCGTGCTCACCAGCGAGTTCATCGACACGGGGTCGCCCCGTCCGGCCACGACGACCGTGCCGCCATAGCGCTGTGCCTCGGCGACCTCGGGCTCGGCTCGCGTCGAGGACGTCCAGCCGGGCGTCCCCTGCTCGCGTGGCGGTGACTCACCGCACGCGCTCACAAGCAACGCCAGAAGCATGAAGCCGGTCACCCGCCGGGCGCTTACAGATCTCATCTATCCTCCAGGTTTGTCAGCGCCGCCATGTCCAGGCGTCATCCTCGTACTTCGTGCGAGCCTCTTCGGCCGCGGCGCGTTCTGTTGGAGCCAGGCTTTCCGCCGTCGCATCGCGTCCGAATTCCGTGGCGAACGAATTCGCCAGGACCTGCGAGATCGACTCAACTTCCGGCAGCGGATCGAGGAATTCGGCCAGCCCGGCCGCCGGGACGGCCACGGAGCCCGGTCCTCCGATCCGCAGGTCTTCCACCACCGCCTGATCGTTGTGCAGCAGCAGCGACCCGTGCTGCAGGAGGGCCTCTCCGTCCCGCCACTGGGCACTGCCGATCAGCTTCCGTCCGTCCGCCACGACCTCACCCGGAAGAGGGTCGCGAAAACAGGCGCGGACTGTGGGTCTGGGGGTGGGTCGGCTCTTTCCGACATCCACGACTGCAGCCGGGACCCCCAGTTCCCGGAGGCCGGCCGCCAGGGCCCTGTTGATCTTGAGGTAGGCGTCCCGCAGTCCACCCCATTCGTTGGTCGGCGCCGTCACGCTGTAGGTAAGCTCGCGGTAGTGGAACACGGACCGACCTCCGGTCGGGCGCCGTACCACATCGATCCCTCGTTGCGCCGCCCGCGCTCCATCGTAGCGCCCATGCGCTGTCTGATTTCGACCAAACGACAGGCAGCCGGGCTCCCAGCCGTACAGGCGCAGGGTCACCGCGCCGCTGCGCGCAGAGTCCAGCAGCGCCTCGTCCACCGCCATGTTCCAGGCGCCGGGCGCCGGACCGTGGACCAGGCAGCGGAGGCGGGCCCCGGTCAGACTTCCGCGTCCGCGGTGAAGCTCCACTTCAGGTCCAGTTGTCTGGCAGCGCGTCCTTCGTCCAGTCGCCGGACCGGTGTCGTATGCGGCGCCGTGGCCACCATCTCCGGATCCGTTTCGGCCTCTCCGGCGATCGCCTTCCGCCGCCGCGTAACGCTCCAGCTCGTCCTTCGTCTCCGTCTCGGTCGGCTCGGTCATCAGGGCCTCCGGGACGTTGAGCGGGAAGTAGACCGTCGGTGCGTGGAAACCGTAGTCCAGCAGGCGCTTCGCCACGTCCATCGTTTTGATGTCGGTGCGTTTCTTCAGCGAGGTTCCCGAGAACACGGATTCGTGCATGCCTCTCCCGTAAGGAAGGTCGAAGTCCTCCTTCAGAAGGGCGGTCAGGTAGGCGTTGTTGAGAACGGCGGCCTCGGCCGTCTCGCGGATTCCGCGACATCCCAGCATCCGCATGTACGTGTACGCCCGAACCATGACGCCGAAGTTGCCGTAGAACCCATGCAGCTTCCCGAACGAATCCGGACGGTCCCAGTCCAGGCCGTACGAGCCATCGTCACGTCGCACCACCTTCGGCACCGGGAGGTAAGGCGCCAGGTGCTTCTTGACCCCCACCGGTCCCGAGCCCGGCCCACCGCCACCATGCGGCGTGCTGAACGTCTTGTGCAGGTTGAAGTGGACGATGTCGTATCCCATGTCGCCAGGACGAGTCACGCCCATCAGGGCGTTGAGATTGGCTCCATCCATGTACATCAGGGCGCCGACCTCGTGCACCAGCTTCGAGATCTCGAGGATGTCGGACTCGAACACTCCCAGCGTGTTCGGGTTGGTGAGCATCAGCCCGGCCACCGTATCGTCGAGGTTCTCCCGCAGGGCCTCGAGGTCCACCCGACCGGAGGCATCGGATGGGATTTCCTCGGCGTCGAAACCGGCCATCGCCGCCGTTGCCGGGTTGGTTCCGTGCGCCGAGTCCGGGAACAGGATGCGCCGGCGCGTGCCTCCCTCTCCGTTCGCGTCGTGGTACGCCCGCATCAGCAGTACGCCCGTCATCTCACCCTGCGCTCCGGCTGCCGGCTGCAGCGTCACCTCGTCCATCCCGGCGACTTCCTTCAGCATCTCGGCCAGCTCGTGCATCAGTCGCAGAGCGCCCTGGGCGCTCGCCTGCGGCGTGAACGGGTGCAGACCCGCGAAGCCCGCCATGCGACACGTCGCCTCGTTCACCTTGGGATTGTACTTCATGGTGCACGACCCAAGCGGGTACAGGGCGCGGTCCACGTGGTGATTCTTGAGCGACAGCTCGGTGTAGTGACGCACCACCTCGTTCTCCGGGACCTCCGGGAGACGAGCCGGCTCGTCGCGCAGGTGGTGTCCCGGTATGAGGTCGCCGAGTGGCAACGTGTCCACGTCCGTGCGGGTCATCCGTGTGCCGCGCCGTCCCGGCTCGGACTTCTCGAATATGGTGGGCGTCGTCTCGCCCTTGAGTGGAAAGCCGGCCATCGCCTGCCTCTCCTTCGTCAGAACTCGTAAACGTCGCCGGGCTGCAGCACGACGACTTCGGCCCGCGGCTCGACCCGGGCCCGGAAACTCTCCGGGTCCTGCGCGATCAGGGGCCACGTATCGAAATGAATCGGGATGACGACCCGCGGTTTGATCATGTCCACCGCGCGGGCAGCGTCCTCCGGTCCCATGGTGAAGTTGTCTCCGATCGGCAGGAGGGCGACGTCCACCTGGCCCTCCAGCAGAGTCATGTCGGTGGTGAGGGCCGTGTCACCGGCATGATAGATGCCGCACCCGTCCAGGGTCAGCAGCAGTCCCGCGGGAACGGTGGTGTACCCTCCGGCCCCTTTCCCGGCGACCTGCCCGCCGTGAAGCGCCGGCGTCATCTTGACCCGGCCGAACGGAAAGTCGTATCCACCACCGATGTGCATCGGGTGGGTGTTCTCGTACTCCAGCACTTCCTGCGCGTAGGCCACTATCTCGAACGACGCGATCAACGTGGGATCCGTCTCCTCGAGAAGCGGCCAGGCGTCGGCCACGTGATCGTAGTGGCCGTGCGTGAGCAACAGATAGTCCAGCCGGTCGTGGAAGTGATCACGACCCACAACGGCCAATGGATTGTCCGTCAGGAACGGATCGATCAGGAGGCGCGTACCGTCCCCCGTCACGATCTCCGTGCACGACTGTCCGTGAAAGATCAGCTTGCCCATCGGTCCTCCTCAGCCCGCGAGAAGTTCGACCAGCCGGTCGATTTCGTCGCGGTTCCGCTTCTCGGTAAACGCGAGCAGCAGCCCATCGGGCACCTCGAGCGACTCGAACCGGCTCAACGAAACGCCAGCCAGGATTCCGGCCTCGAAACCGCGCTCGAGAATGGACCGGGAGTTCTCCTCGGTCGCCACTGCGAACTCGCGTGCGAAGGGGGTGTCGGGAAACAGCGGTGTGACGCCGTCCACGTCCTGCAGTTTGCGCCACGCGTAATGCGCGTTCTGCACCGAGGATTCGGCCACCTCTCGCAGGCCTTCCTTGCCGAGAAGGCTGAGGTGCACCGTGGCGGCCAGGGCGTTCAGGCCCTGGTTCGTGCAGATGTTGCTGGTCGCCTTCTCTCGCCGGATCTGTTGCTCGCGGGTCTGCAGCGTGAGCACGTATCCGCGGCGGCCCTCCATGTCCACGGTGGCGCCCACGATCCGGCCGGGCATCTTGCGCACCAGCTTCTGCCGGGCTGCGAAGAGGCCCACCACCGGTCCGCCGAAACTCGGTGCGTTGCCGAACGGCTGCCCTTCGGCCACCACGATGTCCGCTCCAAGCTCACCGGGCGTGCGCAGGAGCGCCTGGCTCACCGGGTCCGTGACCACGACGAGCAGTGCCCCCGCGGCGTGTACGGCCTCGGCGATCGGCTCCAGGTCCTCGATGCAGCCGAAGAAGTTCGGGTACTGAACGATGAAGCAGGCCACGTCGTCGGCCAGGGCGGCCCCGAGCGCGTCGAGATCCACCAGTCCGTCGGTTCCGGGTGGAACCAGCGCCAGTCCGCTCCCCAGGCCACGCAGGTAGGTGTCCGTCACCTTCCGGCAGTGCGGATGTACGGTCGTCGCGCACAGCACGCGGTCCCTGCGCGTCACGGCGCGGGACATCACGGCGGCCTCGGCGGTCGCCGAAGGTCCGTCGTACATCGACGCGTTGGCCACGTCCATTCCCGTCAGTTCGCAGATCATGGTCTGGAACTCGTAGATGGACTGCAGGGTGCCCTGCGAGACTTCCGGCTGGTAGGGCGTGTACGCCGTGTAGAACTCGCTGCGGCGGACGATGTGATCCGCCGCGGCGGGCACATGATGATCGTACTGGCCGGCTCCTGCGAAGCAGACCAGGGAGCGGTTCTCTTCCGCGAGTTCCGTGAGCAGGCGCACCGCTTCCCACTCGGAGAGGGCTTCCGGAACTTCGAGGTCCCCGTCGAGAATCAGCTCGGCGGGTACGTCGTCGTACAACTCGCGGACATCCGATACACCGATCCGGGCGAGCATCTCGCGGCGATCGGCTTCGCTGTGCGGAATGAATGACATCGGTATTCCTGCCGTCGTTGGAAACCTGTCGGGGTGTGCGCAGGCTTCGGTCGGTGTGATTGTCACGACCCGCCGGACCCGAGGGGCGGGCCCGGCGCGCGTCTGCGGCGCTTCTAGTCTTCGATCAGGGCGGCGTAGGCTTCCGGAGTGAGGAGATCGTCGAGCTCCGAAGGATCCGTCAGACGGACCCGGATCATCCAACCCTCACCGTAGGGGTCGGAGTTCACCAATGCCGGGTCCTCCTCCAGCGTCTCGTTCACGGCAATCACTTCCCCGGAGATCGGGCAGTAGAGATCCGAGACCGCCTTCACGGCCTCAATCGTACCGAAGACCTCCATCTTCTCGAACGCGTCACCCGGCGTCGGAAGCTCGACGAACACCACGTCGCCAAGTTCGCCCTGGGCGTAGGCCGTAATCCCGATGATGTACTCGCCCTCGGCGCCCGCTTCGCGAACGTACTCGTGCTCCTCGGTATACTGGAATCCTTCCGGGATTCCTGACATGGCAGCCCTCGCAATCGTTCACCTGTGGTATTCCGTCCGGCGCTCTCGCCGGCTGGCAGGAGACTATACCGAGCCGCGGGCCGCGGCTCAAGATCCGTCGCTACTCACCCTTGCCCTGCCGCAACCGGCGGCGCTCCTTCCGGGCCAGTTTTCGCCGCTGGCGCGCGTCCCGGGCAGTCTCGCCGGGCAGGCGGACCGTGACTTCCACCCCTCCCATTATGGCCAATCCCCGGATCACGAGGCGCGGCGCATCAGGGTCGGTATCGACTCCCGCCTGGTCCACGCCCTCGAATCCACCCATGAACCCGAAACCGTGCGTTTCCACCGCCAGTCCCGGGGGAACCAGGATCTCGGCTCCTCCCATTATGGCCAGGATGTTCACTTCCGTGACCCCGGGCGGCATGCGGGCCTCCCGGAAGTCGAGTCCGGCTCCACCCATAATGGCCAGCGATTGGAGCTTTCTTGGCGGAGTCCACTCACCCTTCTTCTCGTAGCCGCCCATGATCGCGATCTGGAATCCGTGCTCGCGCACGGACTCCGCCGGCGCACGCTGGACCGAAGGGATGCCCGCCGCGTCGGCTTGTGAGGCCAGCACCGGGAGCCCCGCGAGGAGGCCTTCCAGCTGCTCCATGGTCGACGCGGCATACGCCGAGTCCAGGCGCATCTCGAATTCTTCCACCGTCAGATTGTCCGCCGCGTATTGGTCGATCAAGACCTTCACGACGTTCTCACGTTCGCGCTTCAGGGGCACCAGCTGCTGTGATGATTCGTCGCTCATGCGGACCTGTCCTGGTCATTTATCGCCGGCACCCGGCGCTCATCTGCCCGGGCTCC